>SLCJ01000367.1 GCA_007125835.1 Verrucomicrobiales bacterium
GAACATTCCTGAACCAAACGACGAAAATGAGATTCAACCGATTTTTCCGAGCGTCCGCAGGCCTGGCCGGCGTGGCGGGCCTTTTTTTTCTCACGACGAACCATGCCACGGCGCAGGAGGGGCCTGACGACCTGTTCAACCGCGGGGTCGCTCTGCTGCAGGACGGGCAATACCCCGGTGCCGAGGAGGCGTTCAGCACGATGATCGAGCGATTCGAGCGCGACGCCGAGCGTTTGTTCGGGCCGCGGTTCGGCACGGTGTATTTTCACCGTGGGGTTGCCCTCGAAGGGCAGCGGCGTTTTCAGGAGGCGGCCGATGACTTCGAAGTGAGCGCCACGCGCTACGCCAACCGCGCAGGTGACAGGCGGATCAATCCCTACGCGACGATGTCGCTCTTGCATGTGGGTGGTGCGTTGATGCGCATTGAGAATCCTGACTACGAGCTGGTGCTGGAAGTTTTCCAACGCTTCCAGCGTCAAGTGGAGGATGACCCGCCGGACGCCGCCAACATCGCTTACAACCGGGCCACGCTGTTGGCGAATATCGCCATCAGCGAGGCGCGTGCCCAGCGCCCAAGGAATGCGGCGCAAACCTTCCGGCGTCTGATGTCGGATCCAGGCGGGTTCTGCCGTGAAACGCGTTCGAATTTCCAGAAGACACAGCAGACGGTTCACGCGGCGGCCTCGGAGATTGTCGAGTCGTTCCAGGTGAACGACATCCCGGATGCCGGGCTGGAATTCGTGGATGAGTTTCGCCCGGCGCTCACCGAGGACCGCGCGATTTCGTATTTCTACACCCCTCGTTACCTGGAAGCGGCGTCGAACGCCGCTCGTGAAGGCTATTACGCTTTCGCGCTTTCGATTTACAGCATTCTGCCGACGTCGCAGCAGGTGCTCGACGGGCTGGCCTTGAATCGGGCGCGGCTGGAGGCATTTCCCCATGCTGACGGCCGTCCGAGGGAAATGGCGAATGTCCTCGACAGGATTGAGCAAAGGGTGATCGAGGACATGGAGAGCGGTACCCCGGTGGATGCGTGGGTTCTGGACGGTGTGGCGCGCGTGTTTTTCCTCAATGGAAACCAGCAGGCTGCCTATGGCACCTACCGCACGCTGATTGATATGTTCCCGAATAGCCAGTTGCGTCCGCAGATGCTCTACTTTGCGGCGGCCACGGCGTCGACCACAGGGCGGTTGGCGGCGACCCAGCAGTATGGCGAACGGTTCCTTGAGGAATATCCGGACCATGAATTGAGGGACCGCGTCGAGGAGCTGTTGCTCGAAAGCCTGTTCTGGAACGCCCGTTATGAAGAGGCGCTCGCTGTGGGCAAGGATGTGCGGGAACGGGCGACCCAGGACGATATGTTTGAGTTGAGCGACTTCGTGATTGGCGGTTCGCTTTATTTCCTCGGTCGCTTTCCCGAGGCCGAGCGGGAATTGCGCGCCTTTCGCGAAAAGTGGCCGGACAGCGAGCGCACCGAGCCAGCCCGCTACTACCTCGCTGACAACCTCGCACGCCTGAACCGGTTTGTGGAGGCGGGCGCGATGCTCGACTCGTTTCTCAATGACTACCCGAACAGTGAGCTGCTCGACCTGGCGCTGTATTCGCGAGCCAATGTCCATTACAATCAGGAGGAATTGAACCCGGCGGTGACCCGGCTGGGACAGTTCCTCAGCCAGCGCCCGAACTCGGAGATTCGCGACCAGGCATTGAATCTTCTTGGCAATATCAATGACAGCCTGGGCAATACCGAGACGGCCGAGCAGAACTATCGAGATGCGCTGGCTTTCGCGCGGCGCCTCGGCAACCGCTCCACTGCCGCACAGAGCCTGATTTTCCTGATGGGGCTGCTGTCGGAAGACGAGGAGCGCGACGAGGAAGTGGTTGAGCTGGCAGAGGAGTTCTTCCGCGACCACCCCAATGATCTGAACCGCGCGCGCGCCGCCGTGGTTCCTCTGGATGCGATGGACCGCCTCGGCCGCATTGACGAGGGACTGGCGCGGATCGAATCCCTGATTCCGACGTTCGGAGAGGATCTGGAGGCTGCGGGAATGGAGGACCTGATCCTCGCCTACGTAAAACACGCCGAGGCCGGGGGGCTCAGCATGGAAGAGCTTCGGGAAAGGCTCTACAATTTTCCGCGTGTGCCCGAGAGCGCGGTGGCCTTGCGGGCGCGTTTGATGATGGCGCTGATCGACTTCTATGAGCAGCGCATCAACGAGGAGGATGACGAGGCCACGGTGGCAAGGATGGAGGGGGAGATCCGGGGCGTGTTTGGTCAGTTGCGGAGGGAGTTTCCCATCGAAAGCCTTTCCAACTACATCCTGGTCAGGGTTGGTGATTATCTGGTTCGCTATGAGGAGTTCGCCGCAGCGCGTGAATACTTCGACCGCGCGATCGAGTCGCCGGATATCGAATTCCAGGATCGCGCAACCTTCAATCTGGGCTATCTGCTCCTGCTTTCCGAATCGCGCGAGGACAACCGGCGCGCGTTCGGTTATTTCGACCGCATTATGGAGGATTTCCGTTTCGACCGTCTGCTGGTAGAGGAGACCTTCCGTATGCGAGCGCTGGGCCATGAGATGCTGGAGGAGTGGGACAGGGTGGAGTCCGTGTGGCGTGAGTATCTGCGCTATGAGGGCGGCGCGTTCCGGCGCTACCAGACCGAGGCGTTTTACAAAATCGGCCTCAGTTTCGACCGCCGCGGCCAGTGGGAAGCCGCGATGGACAATTATGCGCAGGTATGGGTGCTCGACCCGGGCAATCTGCTGTTCTCCGCGCCGGCCTGGTTCCGCATGGCCGAGATCAATTTCCATGAGCGCGGGCACAAACAAAACGCTTACGAAAACCTGTGGGACATGGTCCGACGTGCCGCAGGGGGAATCGGCCATCTCGAGGCCGAGGAGCAGAGAATCCTGGACAACCCCGATCAGTATGCCGACAGACTCAACAGGCGGCTGATGGCTGACCGGCTGCAGCGCAACTACATCGCCCATGCGAAGCGCGAACTGGAAGTGTGGGAACGCGATCCCGGCGTGACGGCGAAGTCCGACGAACCCTGAGAAACCCGCAGCCAATCCCGAACCGATAGACATCATGAAAAAATTTGCGATTTTTGCGACAACTTGTCTCCTGGCTCTTGCGGGGGCCGGAAATGTGGCGGCGCAGTCGGCGCCGAGCGGTGATGAGGAAATGGAAAGGGGCATCCAAGCGCCGCCATCGGTGCGCGCGATCATCCGGGCGGAGGTTGACGGAAGTGTGCAAACCCTGCTGGGGATTTTCCTCTTCAAAGTGGAGGACGGAGAAATCATCTACGCCGACAATCCAGAGAGTTTCAATGCCGAGCGGCTTCCCGTGGCTGCGATCCAGAATGTGGCGGTCGAGTTGCCCGAAGTGATCGAGAATGCTTTGTCAGCTTATCGGGCGCGGCAATTTGACGACGCGTTGCCCTTGCTCAACCGGGTGGTGCGGCGCTATGAACCGCTTCGTGATCTTGATTTCCTACCAATCCGCCAGGCGGAAATTTACCGTTTCGACTGCATGCGACGGATGGGGGAATTCGACCAATTGCGCGACGAACTGGCTGTTTTAGAGCGTGAGGAGTTTACCAGTTCCGAGCAGGCCGTTTTGAGCGTGTTTCCCGCGTGGGAAGCCCATGCCGCTGAGGACTGGCCGCGCGTGCGGGTGATCACCCGTGATCCGGACTCTGTCCCTCCCGGACCGGCGGCGGCCGAAATGGCGTTTTTGCGTGGCGAGGCGCTCCGCCACCTGGCGGAGCGGGAAGGTTCGGAGCGTGCCGAGATGCTCAATGACGCACTTGCCGAGTATCATCGGGCGATGACGATGGATTACACCTTCAGCCGTGATCTTGTCGGCGATGCGGCGATTGCTGCGCTCCGGATCTATGATGCCGACGAGAGGGTGGCCGAATACTTCCGCCGCTGGGGAACGCCGGATTTTTCCGAAACTGCCGGCTACGTCATTCCGGTGCGGGAGGCAGCCTGGCTGGCATACATGATCGAGACGATGGACCTGGATGGTCGGGAATTGCCGGAGGATCTTCAGCGCTTTTCGGGGTTGTTCGCTCGTTTTGCAGACGATTTGGAAGAAGCGGCTCGGGGAGAGCAGGAGGATGAAGCCACCGCCGCACAGGCCCCCGAGCTGGCCGGCGCCGAAGACGACATCGAGGATCTGAATGCCGGGGATGAGGGTGGAGGTGATGACGAGCCTGAAGACGAATAAAAGGCCAGGGGGAATCAATAGACCGCTTCCCAAACCGGGCGGCAGGCGAGGCAATCCACCTCGAGTCTCGAGGAGGCGGATTCGAGGCCTGCCAGAAGTGTGGCCGAAGTGGCGAGGCCGGCGAACACATCTTGAGGAAAGTCCGGATTGCGTCGGTAGGCAGCGGCTAGCAGGAGAATCGTATCCGTCTGCCACGCTGCCGAGTCATCTTCTTGCAAAGGGCCAGGGCCGCTGATCGGGGCAGGGTTTCCGGCAAGTGCGGAGAGCGCCGAACCCAGTGCGCTACGCGCTCTGGTCGCGAGCGGTTCGAGGAGGCGCGATTCCGGGCGGCCCTCCCGTTCGAGCAGGTGGCGGGCGGTCGCGAGTAGTTCCTGAATATCGTCGCCGATGGCGAGGAAGGCACCGCGGGCCCGGGCCGAGAGAAAGGCGGTGCGAAGGTCGCCGGAGACGGGCTGGAACCGAGTGATAAAGGCGAGGCACCGTTGGGTGCCTTGTGCGTCATGGCTAGGCAGGCGGGAGAGGCAGAGCCCGCTGTGCTGGAGCGCAGCGGCATCCCTTTCGATCAATCCACGCACGGCGTAGTCGAGGGCTTCGCGGCACAGCGAACCCATGCGCAGGGTGCGGTCGGCAATGTCGTTCAGTGCCGAGTCGAATTCGGAAAGAAGATGTGCGGGAAGAGGCACGGTGCTTGCGTTTAGGGGGATTTACGGAAGAGAAGCGCTCGGGGAGCGTGAAGTGCCGGGCAATGGCACTCGGAGGTAAGATAATTCGGAATCCTTTATTTTCCAATAAAACCGGGCCATTTCCGGCAATGTGACAAACCTTTCACATTCGCGGTTGCCAAGGGGGCCGGGGGCAGCGGCCTCTCCGGAGCGTCAGCCAGCACCAAGGATTTGCACCTCAGCGGTTGGGGATGAAGAACACAACCAGAGGGCGGTGGTCGCTGGCGATCCGCCATTCGGGAGAGTGGTGGATCCGGCAGAAGCCCATGAGCAGGTCGGGAGCCATGGCGCGGCTGTAGAAGATGTAATCGATGCGAGAGTAGGTGTCGGCAAATCCCCAGTGGTGGGTCCACCGGAATCCGAACTGGTCGCGTAGCCAGAGGTCGTTGAGTGAGTCGGGCCGCCCGCCAGGACCTTTCAGCGTGCGAAAGGCCGGGTTTTGCTTGGTGTCGTTGAAATCACCGAACAAGATGAGGCGGGTTTTCGGGGCCTTGCCGAGGATGTTCTCGATATGCTGCCGGGTGAGTTCCGCCTCGTTGCGCCGGATTTCCTCCTGGTCGGCGTAGTCGACTTCGAGCTTTGACTTGAAGTGGCCGCCGATAAAGCGCACGTCGTAGCCGTCCTTGATGCGGACGGTGGCGTCGAGCAGGCCGCGTCGCATGGCCAGGCGTTGGTGGCCGATGGTGAAGTGGAGGTCGGTCTGGTGGTTGGTGTCGATGATCGGGAAGCGTGAGAGCAGTGCGAGGTTGCGCACTGGGTCGGGGCCATCGACGTGGGTGATGTGGCGCAGCTCGTAGCCGATGGCGGCGAGACGGCTCTGCAGGTCGATGACATCTTCTAGCGTGCCGATTTCCGAGACGCCGAGAATGTCCGGTCGACAGCCGTGGATCATGGAGAGGAGGGCCTGGATCTCGTGTTCGGGTTTGGCGTGGTTTGTTCTGAGTTCGCCATCGACCCTGCGGTCCATCGACAGGTAGTTCCAAAGATTGTAGGAGACGAAGCTGATGGCGCGGGGATCGTTGGGACCAGCGATCGATGGATTGCGACGCGGTTCCGGGAAGTCAAAGGAAAGGCTGGCGGGCGGCGCGGGAGCGGCTCCGGCCTCACCATCGCTGAGGGTGCCTCCGTCGGCCGGGCGGGACGATGCCGATGCGGGCGGTGCCGAAGTGTCCGCTGGCTGTTCCCGGATGTCCTTCCGAGCGTTGTCGGTGCCGGCACCGTCGGCATTGTCGATTGGGCCGCAAGCTGCCGCAACAAGCAGGGAAAGCAGTGCGAGGGCCGTCTGGAGGCCGCGCAGTGCTTTTGCTCCGGACAATGCAAAGCGGGCCGCAGAGGCGGCGGGTGCCAAGGGGAGACGGAGGTGGCCCGGGCGGATCGCATCGTCGGAAGCGCGGCGCGGTGTCATCGACCTGTGGATGCAATTTGGGCAAAAAAAGGGCCGGGCCGCCGATGCTTCGGCACCCGGCCACGTGCGGGTCTCCTGGCGCAGAGTCGAGGCGGTCAGCCCTGGGCGGATTCGCCGACGGTTGCCTTGGCTTCCGTTTTAGCGTTGGCTTTGGGCTTGGAGTCCTCGACCTCGGCGTTCTGGATTTCACGCTCGAAATCTTCCTTGGCGCGCTTGAACTCACCCATGCTTTTGCCGAGACCGCGGGCCAGTTCGGGCAGTTTTTTCGCGCCGAAGAGGAGCAGCACGATCAGGAAGATGATAAACATTTCCTGCCCACCGGGCAGGCTTATGGCAAGAAAAGGATTCATAGGGATGAATGGGTGATAAGTGGGTGATTTGCTTCACATTACGAGCCGCCGCATTGGGACAAGACGGCAAAAAACAATCGTTGCACAGGTAACGTCGCCTTTCGGGAGGATCTTGCAACGGGAATTTTCCGCAGACGCTGAGGGGCTGGCAAGGGTTTCGTTGATTTATGGTGCGGGCGTTCCCTTTTTGATTTTGAGGTGTATTTCAACTGAAACTGCGCGGAATAGGGAGAAGGGGGTATAGTGGCGGGCGATGTCCGATTTCCGTGCCCTGCCCATCTATGAATTGCGCGAGCGCGTGGCTTGCCTTGCCGCGCGGGGTGAGCGTGTGCGCGGAGTGATCGAGGCTCCCACCGGTTCGGGCAAGTCGACCGGGCTGCCGCAGATTCTGGTGGATTCGGCCGGGTTGAAGGGCAAGGTGGTTGTGCTGCAGCCGCGGCGGGTGGCGGCGCGCATGTTGGCGCGGCGGGTGGCCTGGGAACGGGGGGCGGACGTGGGCGGCGAGGTGGGGTATCAGGTGCGGTTTGAGCGGGCGACAGGTAAGGACACGCGTATCGAGTATGTCACCGAAGGCGTGCTTTTGAGACGTTTGCAGGGGGATCCACGGCTCGCAGGGGTGGCGGCGGTGGTTTCTGACGAGTTTCACGAGCGGCATGTGGACGGTGACGTGGGGCTGGCGTTGTTGAGGCAGTTGCAGGAGAGCGAGCGGCCGGACCTGCAATTGTATGTGGTCTCGGCGACATTGGATGGGCTGGACATGGCCCGCGTTTTTCCGGACGCGGAATTACTGCGGGCAGAGGGGCGGATGTTTCCGGTGGAGGTGCGGCATGCGCCGCGCGAGGCACGCGCCGACGAGCCGGTGTGGTCGCGGGCGGTGGCGGCCCTTGAGGAGGCGGTGCGCGGGGGAGCAGAGGGTGATGCTTTGATTTTCATGCCCGGGGTTTTTGAAATCCGGAAAACGCTTGAGATCTTGGGTGGGCGCCGGCTTTTCGGTGGTTGGCGGCGGCTTCCGCTGCATGGAGAGCTGCCACCAGAGCGGCAGGATGAAGCGCTGGCTCCCGCCGAACGAGGAGCGCGCAAAGTGGTGGTCGCGACCAATCTGGCGGAAACCTCGCTGACCATCGATGGCGTGAAGATTGTGGTGGATTCCGGGGTGGCGCGGATGGCGGCCTACGATCCGATGCGCGGAATGAACACGCTCACCGTGCGTCCGATTTCGCGCGCGTCGGCGGACCAGCGGGCGGGGCGCGCCGGGCGCACGGCCCCCGGGCTTTGCCTGCGTCTTTGGACCGCGCGCGATCAAAGCGGCCGCGCCGCGCAGACGCCGCCCGAGATTCACCGCATCGACCCGTCAGGAGTGATTCTGGATTTGCTGGCCATGGGAGTGGTGAATCCGGAGACCTTTCCCTGGATCGAGGCACCAGAGGCTGAAGCGTTCCGGCGGGCGATGGGCGTCCTGCGCGAACTGGCCGCAGTGGATGCCGATGGGCACATCACCCCCATTGGTCGCGAGATGGTAACGATGCCCGTTCATCCCAGACTTTCCCGGTTTCTGGTCGAGGCGCGGCGGCGCGGGTGCCACGAGGTGGCTTTCGTGGTGGCCGGGCTGGTCGAGGGGCGTCCGATTTTTTCCGGAGCCACGGTGGCGGCGCGAGCGGCGGCGGCCGAGCGGCACACGGAGCGGGGGGATCGAAGCGATTTCCAGGCGGCGGTGCGAGCGTTTTCGCGAGCGTTGGCGGAAGGCTTTGATGTGGCACGGTGCGAGAGCATCGGGGTAAGGGCAGGTGCGGTGCGGGAGGTGGCGCGCCTGGCCCGGCAGTTGAGCCGGCTGGGAGGGCGGAGTGGCGGTGGAGAAATGAAACCCAGGTCGGAGGGTGGCGAGGATGCGCTCTGGACCGACTTGGCCGGGTGCCTGATGGCGGCTTTCAGCGACCATGTCGCCGTCCAGGTAAGCCAGGGCGCGCGCTTGTGCGAGGTGGTGGGCGGGCGGCGCGGTAAGATCGCCCGCGAGTCGCGGGTGGCGGCCGGTGCCCGCCTCGTGGTGGCGGTCGAACTGGCAGAAATCGAGGGGCGGAAACTGGAGTCAGTGCTGCGCGATGTGACGCGGATCGAAGAGGATTGGCTGGCGGCGATGTTTGCCGATGATTTTTGCGAGCGCTCCGTGGTGGTGTATGACCACGCGCGGAAACGCGTGGTGAGCAAGACCAGCCGTTTTTTTCGCGACTTGGTGCTGGAGAGCAAGGTGCGGGAGGATGTGCCCGCCGATCGCGCGGCCGAAGTGCTGGCAGCCGAGGTGGTCGGGGGGCGGGTGCCGTTTCCCGGATGGGATGGCAAGGTCGAGGCCTGGTTGGCCCGCCTGCGGCGGCTGGCGGAGTGGATGCCGGAGCTGGAATTGCCCGAATTTACGGACGAGGACAAGGCCTTTGTGATTGCGCAGGCCTGCCTGGGCGCGTCGGGAGCGCGGGATTTGAAAAAGCGCGAGGTCTGGCCGGTGCTCGGGCAGTGGCTTTCGCCGGAGCAGCGTGCCGCGCTCGATGCCTACGCGCCGGAGAAAGTGCGCTTGGAAAACGGCGTCGAAGCGAAAGTGGTCTACACGACGGATGGGTCGCCCGAGATCGCGGTGGTGCTGCAGCGCCTCTATGATGTGGAGCGCCAGCCTACGGTGGCCGGAGGGCGGGTGCCGGTGGTGGTGAATATTCTTGGGCCCAACCACCGCCCGGTACAGAAAACCGGGGATCTCGCCGCTTTTTGGAAGAACAGCTATGCCGGGGTGCGCGACCAACTCAAGGGGCGTTACCCAAAACACGAGTGGCGATGAGGGCTCTCTGACGATGCATCGCCGCTTGACTTCGCCGGGGTTGCGGCCATTGGTTGCCCCGCGCCTAGAGGCGTCGGCCTGTTTCCGCTGGATTTGCGGAGACCGGCGGCGCGGCCCACTGCTGCGTCTCTATTGTGCTCTGAATTTTCAATCCTCTTCCTTTCATGTGGCTGATCCTCTTCGGATTCATTGCGTATGTGCTGATTTTCGCCCTCGCGGCAGGCTCGTGGCAAAAAAGGAAACTCAACCTCGGCGGGCGGGCCTTGCGCAGCGGCATGACCGGCCATGAAGTCGCGCGCCGGATTCTCGAAGACAACGGCGTCGAAGTCGTGCCGGTGCGCCGGGCGAGGGAGCCGGAGCTGGCCCGATTCGAAGTGGGCCGCCGCCGCCTGGCACTCGGATCCGACATCCACGACGGCACCAACCTTTTCGCAGTGCTCTCGGCGGCCCACGCGGCCGTGCAGGCCCTCCCCGGTACCGTGGCCGAACCCGCAGGCCGCTGGCGGCGGTCGGTGGTCTCTTTCGGCCACACAGGTGCCGGAGCCATCATCATGACGCTGATTGTGGTGGCGATCTTCCGCCCGATTGTCTGGCGCCTGGTGCTTCCCGCTTGGCTGCTGCTCGGCGTGCTGCTGCTGCTCGGTCATCTGAGCAGCCTCTCGTGGGAATACCGCTTGGCCGACCGCGCCGTCGCAGAACTGCGCCGCCTCGGAGTGATCGGCATCTCCGAAGAAGACGACTGCGCCGCCCTCGCCAAGGCTCTGCCCCTTCGCGATATCCGCGGCGTCGGAGAATCAGTGCGCCGCTTCCTCGGAGCCCTCCTGCCATTCAAAGGGTGGCGGTGAGGTATTATTAGTAAAATTTGAAGTATTAGTAAAATTTGACACCCAAAGAAAATAAAGTTGCAAGTATCGCTTGCCTCAAAGCTCCCCGTCCATCCTGGCACCTCAAAACCCAAGTTTTCAGCCACATCCATGACACCGTTGTCGTTTCAGCGCCCCAATACTCCTAGAATCACCGCCTTCCGGACACTTGGAACGGTCAGGACCCCCGTCCCTCCGCTGATGCTCTCCGAAACCGAAGCAACTCCCGGCCCATTCCCGGCTTTCACTACACATCGGCACCTCGCCGCCGCCCCGATCCCCAGAACCATTGCTGACCCGCCGCTCGCGCTGCGGCCGCCAGGCTCGCCGCGCTGCCAGCCACTCGCCAATATAGCCGTCCATACCCACTCATCACCCGCTCCCATTCCTCCACCTCCACACGCATCCCTTCCAACACAGGCAAAGCTTCGCAACCCAGCGATCCCTTCTTATCCCCCCGCACACAGCGCCCCGAAGCTTCAACCAGTTTCAAATACTCCTCCTCCCCCATCTTCCACGCAAGATTCTCTCCCTTGCGCACCTGCCGCTTACCCTCCACCATCTCCGCCACCCGGCACACACCGCCCAAACGCACACGCTCTATCGAGGTCAGCCACTCATCCCGAATGCTCTCCTCTCGCGCCGCCTCCAACTCCCCAAGCTGCTTCTCACTGGGACGTCGCGGCGCTTTGGACAGCTTTTCCCGACACATTTTCGCACAAACCCGATCCTGCACGCTGGTGAAATCACTCCCCGCCAGACCATCAGCAATCCCTGCCCGAATCGGATTCAAATCGACATACACCATGCACGCCAGCAAGGCCTGCGCATCCTCAATCCGCTGACACCGAAACCGCCCCTCCCAGAACCGCCC
>SLCJ01000259.1 GCA_007125835.1 Verrucomicrobiales bacterium
CCATTGGAATGGCGGCGGTCCCGGCTGCTGAGGGCATTCCTGTTTCCAACCATGGCGACATGATCGCCGCTTCGGTATCACGAGAGTTCGATGATCTGGCGCGCCAGATCGCGGATCGCGAAAACTGGAACACCGAACGCCTCGCGCAAGAAGCGCATCGCGCCGAAGCTTTGCTCCTTGAATCCGACCGCAGTCCCGTTGACATCGCATGGCGGCGCACGCATGCCCTGCTCGAACACATACTCGGAATGAAAGGCGCTCCCGACCTGACCAGGCAAACGGAAGCACTCGGCCACCTGCGCGGCCGTGTCGATGGCGTGCAGCAAGGCCATGAAACCAACGAAGAAAACAAGCGCATGTTATTTGCGGCGATTGTCGCCGTGCGCCGTGAGATCGCGCTGGCCAACCCGCTGCTCGATTTCGACCGCATCGTTTTCATCAAGAGGCACCGCGCGCTATTCGAGCACATGTGCGACCAATTCTACGGCATCGCCGCAAAGCCGGGCGGCGGCCTCTACATCCTTGAGGACGCGTTCACTGCCTCGCCGCGGGTTCGGGACTTGTTGGCGGATGCAGTGGTCGAAAGCGGGCGTATGCAGGGAAGAGTGCTGCGCGGTGGCGAGAGCCCTGTCGGCCTCCGCTACGACGGCGTGGGTCGCCTGCACAACGCTCCCGACGGGAATGGCGGCGCGTTTCTCTCGCCCGACCTTTCATTTGATGGAGAACAGATTCTTTTTTCGTTCGTCGAGGGTGCTGGCGACACCAGGCACCGTTACCACTGGGGAGAAGGGGTGGACTTCTGGTCGCAGCACTGGGACCCCGGGCGAGCGTTCCATATCTACAAAATCAACGCCGACGGCAGCGGCCTCGTACAACTCACCGACGGCCCATGGAACGACATCCACCCCTGCTGGCTGCCTGACGGTGACATCGCTTTTGTCTCGGAACGGCGCGGCGGATTCCTGCGCTGCGGCAGGATCTGCCCGGTATACACGCTTTTCCGAATGGACCCCCTGGGCCACCGAATTCGCCCGCTCAGCTATCATGAGATGCACGAGTGGCACCCCAGTGTCGACAACGACGGGCGCATCGCTTACACCCGCTGGGACTATGTCGATCGCGATTCCGACATCGCCCACCACATTTGGCTCAAGTATCCTGACGGCCGCGATCCCCGCGCTCCGCACGGAAACTATCCAGACGTCCGCGAGTCCCGCCCATGGATGGAGATGTCGATCCGGGCCATTCCCGGCTCGCACCGCTACCTGGCGGTGGCGGCACCGCACCATGGCCAGCATTTCGGATCACTCGTCACCATTGACCTTCGCATCGAGGACGACCGTGCAATGAGTCAATTGCGGCGCGTCACACCCGAAGTGATGCTCCCCGAAGCGGAATCCGCGCCAGGCGTGCCGCACGATGTGGGGCGCGGCGGGCGGGGTGAGGTGTTCGGCACACCATGGCCGTTGAACGAGGATTTCTACCTCGCTGTTTATGATCCGGGCGAGCGGCACTATGGGATGTATCTGGTCGACGCGTTCGGCAACCGCGAACTGCTCTACATGGATCCCGAAATCGGGATCTCCGATCCAATCCCACTGCGCGCACGCCCGGCACCGCCAATCATTCCGGACCAAACCCAATACATGGATGATCCCGGCGACCAACCGTCCACGGGAACCGTGAGCGTAATGAACGTGTATGAATCGTTGCTCCCCTGGCCCGAGGGCACAACACTCAAAGAGTTACGACTGATCCAGGTTTTCCCGAAAACCACTCCCGCCCCCGACGACCCGCACATTGGCAGCGGCGACCGCAGCGACGAGGCACTGGTGCGCGGGGTGATTGGCGTGGTTCCTATCGAGGAAGACGGAAGCGCCCACTTTGAGATGCCGGCAGGCGTGCCATTCTATATGCAGGCGCTCGACGAAAATGGAATGGCCGTGCAAACGATGCGCTCGGTAACATACGTCCACCCCGGTGAGCGCATGTCTTGTGTCGGGTGCCATGAACCCAGGCACCGCGCGCCGCGCGAACCGATCTCCACGCCGCTGGCTTTGCTGCGCGGGCCATCCCAACCCGAGCCCGAAGCCGACGGCTCGTATCCCCTCTCTTTCCCTCGTCTGGTCCAACCTGTGCTGAACCACAGCTGTGTGGAGTGCCATGAGCAAAACCGAGATCGCGATGCCCCGGGCCTGCGTGGTGATCTGTTCGGCAAACACGGCCATTCCGAGGCCTACCGCACGCTGGCACCGCTCGGCTGGGCGAAATTCGGCGGCAACCACATCGGCATCACCAGAAACAAAACCTCCTATTCCATTCCTGGCGATGTCGGCGCGGCCGTGTCGCCCCTCTGGCAAATGCTCGATGGGGGCCACCATGATGTCGAACTCACTAATGAGCAGAAACGCCGCCTCACCCTTTGGCTGGATGCCAACAGTGTCTTCTACGGTGACTACCACGACGCGGAATCACAAGCGCGCGGCGGCACGCCCGAACCCAGGCTCGAATGAGCCCATTCTCCTCCCCTGTATACAACACGAACACAAGATCCCAAACAACCAAATTATGAACAAAATATTTCGGGAAACCATGATCGCGGCGCTTCTGGCGACCGCGTCAATGACTCTGGCCTCTGCTGAAAACGCCGGAAGCGGAAACGAAGGTCGCGCGATACAGAGCATCCGCATGCTCACGCTGGAGGACGCGCAGGTCCTTGCCAACGCCGCCCAGGCGCGCGCCGCCCAGGATGATTGGACCGTGGCAATTGCGGTTGTCGATGCTGGAGGCCATTTGCTGGTTTTCCGGCGGATGGACGGCACGCAAATCGGCAGCAGCGAAATCGCGATTCGGAAGGCAGAGTCGGCCTTCCTTTTCAAACGCCCAACCAAAGACCTCGAGGATTTGATTGCCAGAGACGGCCTCGCCCACGTGATGACGCTGCAGAACGTCACCGCCGTCGAGGGCGGCCTGCC
>SLCJ01000157.1 GCA_007125835.1 Verrucomicrobiales bacterium
CAAGGTTTGACGCAGAGCCCGAGCCACCCACCACATTGTTCCAGTTGGCGACGGAGACTCCTGCCCCGCCACCAGCCATGGTCGTCGGGGCGATAGTCTGGTTTGGATTGCCGTTGTCCTCACGGAAATTGACGCTGATCACAGCGGCGGAGGAAAGGAGGGCGGAGGAGGCCAGGATGGCTCCGGCGAGAGCGAGGGGGTGTCTCATTGGTGTTGGTGGGTTTGTTTTTGGTGATGACGGACCGGCCGACACGCCGTCTGATTTAAGCGATGTAAGCCAGCCTGTCATAATTATGGTCAAAATTCCCGACTTAGTCAACGATTTCTGTCTCTTTTTTTGCGCAATGTGTGGATTTCTGGATTTTTCTTGATTGGCTTGACAATTTGCCGACAATTTGTCACAGTTCTGCTATGCAAATTTTCCGTTTTTGCCCCACGGCTTGCCTATTCGGCGTGCTTTCGATGGCAGCCCTGCCGCTTGATGTGGCGGCGCAGGAGGAAGATGAGGATCGGATTGCGAGCATGGTGCGCAATGAGGACACTTATCTTGAGTTGCGCGGTGAGCTGGCGAAGCTGGGGCGGGGTCTTCGGGCGGGCGACGGGTTGCCCGCCCCCGGGACGATTTCATGGACGGAGGATGCGCAGGTTGTCGGGCTTGCTGCGGGCGATTGGATGGCGGGCTTGGAGGAGCCTGAGGCTGCGCTTTTGGGCGCGGCGTTGGCGGGTTTGGAGGCTCCCTTGGAGGATGAGGGGCGGCCTCATCATCAGCACCCGGGCCCGTGGGCTTCTTTGATCGATCACTTGGGTTCCTTTGAGGATGCTTCGTTCAGTGTGGAGGAGGGCAAGTGGGAGGTGGACGCTGCGGGAGGGGAGCGTTATCGCGCGGAGGTTCTCTTCGAGGGGAGGGCGCGGCGCTCGGCGGACCGGGCGGTGATCGGAATGGAGGCGAGGCAGACTGTTTTCTGGCGCCCGGATGAGGAGGGGGGCTGGGCGATTCAAGAATGGATTCAGCGCGAGATGAATTTGACCCGCGCTCCGGCTCCGTGGTTCGCGGATGCCACCGCCTCCCTTTTTGCCGACGTGCAAACGATGACGGTGGCGCAGCGCTCCCGTCATGAGGAAGTGGTGCTGCAATCGCTGCGAACGGGGCAGATGACGCTGCCGCACGCCCGTTGGCAATATTATTTCCAGCCGGATGCTTCGAATCATTTCGACGGCATCAGCGTGGTCGACATCGACGGCGACGGGGTGCCGGAGATTTTCATTCCGGCGCATCATGGGCGGACGTTGCTGCTGAAGCGTCAGGAAGACGGCACTTGGGAGGACATTGCGGAAGAGGTTGGACTCGCCTTCTCCAACGAGGTGATCAGCGCGCTCTTCTTTGACAAGAACAACAGCGGATTGCCGGATGTGTTTCTGTGCCGCTGGTTGGAGCCTGCCATGCTGCTGCGCAATGAGGGCGGGCGGTTTGTGGATGTGACGGCAGAGTCGACCGGAGTAGGAAGTATCGTGTTCGCGGTGTCGGCGGCGGCGGCCGACTGGAATGGCAACGGGCTTCTGGATCTGGTGGTGGCTACCTATGGACCGGAGGATTCCGACCGGCCGGGAGCGCGCTGGGAGGAGGAGTTTTTGACTCCTGGAGAGGTGGAAAGGCTGCGCCCGGCCCAGGCGAAAAGCCGCCGCTACACCTTCCGCGCCGGTCCAGCCAATGCTTTCCTTCGCAATGACGGTGGACGCTTCACCCGGGTGGAGGTGGAGGGTGCGGCCGATCAGTGGCACAACACGCATCAGGTGGCTTTCGCGGATTTCGACGGCGACGGCAGGCCCGATCTTTACCTGTGCAATGATTTCGCACCCGATACCTTGCTGCGAAATGTGACGCCCCGTGGGGCGGCGAAGCCGGTGTTTGTGGATGTGTCTGAGAGTGTGTTGGGACCGACGCGGCAGGGATTCGGGATGGGGGTGTCGTGGGCTGACTTCAATGGCAACGGGCTGCTTGATTTGTATGTGACCAACATGTTCAGCAAGGCCGGGCGCCGCGTGATGGGGCAACTGGGCGATGCCACCGAGGCCAGCCGTTTATCCGCGGAAGGGTGCTTCCTCTACCGCAACGAAGGGGATGGCGTGTTGACGCAGGTGGCCGGGACGGAGGAAGGGACGCTGCCGGTGGCGGCGGTGGGTTGGGCGTATAGCGGCCAGTTCGCCGATTTTACCAACGACGGCTTCCCCGACATCTATGTGCCGAGCGGGTTTTTCTCGGTGCCCGATGAGGCGGACACCGCCCTGGATTTATGAAGCGCCTTCTGGCGCACGGTCGTGCGAAATGAAGAACACCGCGCCGAGGACTTCCGTCGCTCGGAGGCGTGGACTCCGCTCTCCGAGTTCCGGTATCTGGAGCAGGCTCCGCCCGGTTCCGATTTCATGTTTAATGCCAATTCCTTTTCGGGAGGCGAGCGCAATCGGTTGTTTGCCAATCTCGGTGGTGTGGATTTTGCAACGGCGGCGCTGATTTCCGGGCTCGACCACAAGGAAGACGCGCGGAGCTGGGCATGGATTGATTTGGATGGCGACGGCTGGCTCGACGTGCTGTTGATGGGGCCGCAGCAGCCGCGTTTTCGGGTGTTCCGCAACCGTTTGTCGCGCTGGCTGCCGGATCACCGTTCGCTGCGGATTCATTTGGAGGGGGGCAATGCCAGCGCGGAGCCCAGCGAGGAGTGGTCGCCGCGGCAGCCGGTCGGCGCGGTGGTAACCGCCTCGTGGGGGGAGCGCAAGCGCGCGTTGTTGCTGTCCGCCGGAGAGGGCATGGCGGCACAGAATCAAAACATGCTCCACCTCGGACTCGGAAGCCATGAGGGGGAGGTGGACCTGCACGTCCGCTGGCCCTCAGGGCGCGAGACCCGCCACTCGGTGAGCGCCGATGAAGGGGTGGTGCATTTGCGGGAGCGCGAAGAAGTGGCGGAGCCCTGA
>SLCJ01000299.1 GCA_007125835.1 Verrucomicrobiales bacterium
CGCCAGGTCCTCAGGCAGGACCGAGTCAAAGCGCCGCCCCTCGACGATCAGCGCGGACGCATGCAGGGCCTGGCGCCAATGCCCCAGCCGTTCTGCCAGCCCGTCCGTCCAGCCGGTTTGGATGAACTCAAGGTATTCGCCACCATCATCGCTGGTGTAAATTTTGTCTCCCACAAGGGGGTGCCCCATCCAGGCCATGTGAACCCGGAGCTGGTGCATTCTTCCCGTGCGGGGCTCCAGCCTCACCAGGGAAACAGGTCCAGACACAGGGTGCCAGCCTCGCTCGATCACGGTGTATCCGGTGCGGCTCGGACGCCCGTTCCCGTCGACTTTCTGCCGCACATACACGGCACTCGGCTCCACCTCCCCGGCCCGTAACAAAGGGGCGTCGACCCACCCCGCGTCGTCCGCCGGGTGCCCGCGCACAATTGCCAGATACTCCTTGCCGATCTCCCTCCGCATCATCGCTTTGCCCAGCCTACGCGCCGCGCTCCGGCGCGTGGCCACAAGCACCAGGCCGCTGGTTTCCCGATCCAGCCGGGTCAGAATCGAGAGCGCACCGCCCACCGCCAGCTCATAACAAAGCCATTCGCGCAACTCATGCCACAGGGTGCGTGGGCCTCCCGGCCTCGTCGGATGAATCAACACCCCGGGTGGCTTTTCAACCACCACAAAATCCCCGCATTCCGCCAACAAGCCGAATCCGGGAGCTTGTTTGTTCCAATCTTCCATCTTGCCCATCAGGTTCCGGTCAGCGGATTGGACGGTGCCTCCCTCGTTGGCGGCACCTCGTCGGCCGCTTGGGTAAAATAGGGTGCCCGCAAATAAAGCGGCTCGATCGGACCACTTCGGTCGCCGCCAAAGGCCCTAGACACATCATACGAAAACTCTTCCGCGAACACTTGCGCCAGACCAACCGCCGAAGGTTTGCCCGGTAGCGCATCCTCCACCAGCACACTCCCCTCCATCGCATACACTGTGCCACGGACATCCTTCATGCGACTCTGCAACTCATCCGCTGGAAAAATCACAACTTCCCCGGCCATTCTTCCAGCCACTACCCGTGCCAGAAAAAACTCACCACGCCGCGCATCGCCGAGCACATGAAAGTCTCCACCCGGCTCCAGCGAAGCGAACGAATTCCAGCCCGCAACCGGCAGGTTCAAGACCACCGCAAGGCCCCGCGCCGCCGCGATCCCGATTCGGATTCCTGTATAAGATCCCGGCCCGGTGCCCACTACTATGCCCGCCACAGGCACGCCGCGCCGCCGCACTTCTTCCACCGCGCGGCCCAACGGACCGAAAAGCAGCGAGTTATGCGAGCGATCCGCCCGGAACTCCTCCGCAAACCACACTTCTCCCCCTCCCGGCGCGCCATTCACCAGCGCTACCGAGCCTTCCGGAGTCGACGTATCCATAGAGAGAAGCAACATCATTCACCCTACAAAAGCACGGCCCGCGTCAAACGAAAGCACGCAAACGCGCTCACATGCGAATCCGATCTGGGGCCCGTTCCCGTCACCCGTTCTCTTCGCCCCCTCCCCTCAGAATCCCCAACACCGCGCCCGCCACACGCTCGCTCGATATCGAATTCATGCACCGAAAATCAAGCGGACACTCGCGCAGGAAACACGGACTGCACTCCACCTTCTCCCGCACAATCACGTGCTGGCGGCCCATCGGCCGTGTCCAGCTCGGCTCCGTCGAGCCGAAAACCGCCACCACCGGCACTCCAAGCAATGCCGCCAGATGCATCGTGCCCGTGTCGTTGCTCAAGAGCAGATCACATCCCCGCAGCGCGCCGATCAATTCCGACAAGGTGGTCCTGCCGACAAGATTCTCCACCTCCAGCCCGGCCATCGCGTCCTCTAAACGCAGGGAATCGTCCCTCTCGCCCGCCACCCCCACAAGCACCCAAACCACACCAGTTGCGGCCCGCTCCGTCACCCGGCGCGCCGCCTCCGCGAACCGCTCCAGCGGCCACCGCTTTGCCGGCCCGTACTCCGCTCCAAAGCACACCCCGATCCGAACTTTCCCGCTATCGCCTCCAGCTTGCCGCGCCCCACGCCCCGGCAGCGGTTCAAACAGCGACCTGCCCCCGCAATCCGCGCCGATCCGGTGCGCAATTTGCAAATACGATTCAATATGATGCGGCGGCCAGCCCGCCACCTCTTTCCGCGGCACCTCCTGGTGCAGCAGCCGCGAACGTCCGCCGCCGTAGCCCACCACGTGTGGCACGCCACCCAAGCGCATCTCCAGCACTGAACGAACGCTGTTGGGAAACAAAATTCCAGCGTCCCAAGGCCCCGCCGCCCGGATCTTCGACGCCACACGCACCACGCCCTCCCCTCCCTCGCGGGCAATCACCCCATCCACCCCGGGCACCGCGCGCCAAAACTCCGCCAGCTTCCCCGGGCTCAACACCACCAAGTGAAGGTCGGGCCTCCCCTCCTTGATAGCGCGCACCGCCGGCACCGCCATGCACGCATCACCCAGCCAGTTGGGGCTGCGCACCAAAACCGCAAACCGCCCCAACCCACCATCCTCAGGCAATACCCACCCCCGCTTGTGCTGGCGCAACAGGAAGGCAGGCGTCGGCGTCTTCCAACGATTGTGCACCCAGAACGAATCCTCCGGACTCCGCCGCACCGCCCTCTCAATGGCCGCATTGATCGCCAGTAATCCGCTCCCCTGCGCACTGCGCCCCTCACTCGCACTCTCCGGCAACATCTCCATCTCCAATTTCCATCGCGCGGGCCCCACACTGCTCACACCGATCAAACAAAGCGCAGCCCCCGAACGCCGCGCCAACAACAACGGCAGCGGAGTTGTCGAGGCCAGCCGTCCGAAATACGGCGCGTACACACCCGCGTCCCCTGCATGCTGGTCGGCAAGCACCCCAAGACACCCGCCCCCGCGCAACCAGGCCACCCCTCCCGCAAAACCCTCGTTCCGATTCAAAAGCTTGCGCCCGGTGCGCGTACGCAAACCAAGCACATGGCGGTCCAGCCAGCGATTCGCCAGCGGCTGGTACACCGCTGCCCCTTGAGCCCCCTTGGGGAGAAACACGTCGGTCTGGGCCAATAGTTCCCAGGGCCCCTGATGCAGAACAATGAATACCACCCCCCGCCCGGCAGCATGCGCATCCTCAAGCTCTTTCGACCTGACCACCTCCACACAGCCCGCAATCTCGTCCGGACTCATCGTCCCAAAACGCAGACTGCACGCCAAATTCGCACCAAGCCGCACCGCATGCCTCCAGCGCAGCAGCCGCCGCTCGCGTTCGCTCATTTCACCGGCAAAAGCAATGCGCAGATTGTGATCCACCAACCGCCGATATCGCCACCCGAAGACCAGAAAAACCACCCCACCCACTGCGCCCACCCTCGAACAAATTCCCAGCGGCAGCAGCCCCAGCACTCGCTCGACCACTCGGAAAAGCACATACGCACTCCACTGCCCCAGGGCCACCAACCCGCGGACTCTTGGGGGTTCAGGGTCTCCGGTCATTCTTCAACCTGCGGATGGAGATGCCGAACCCGGAAACAAAACCGCAGAGCAACCAATGGCCTCGCGGAAAGGAGCCCGGAACTCACGACTCGCTCTCTTCTTCCGAAGAATCGCGGTCCGAATCCTCCTCCCGCTCCGGAACATCGGCGGCATCGCCCTCATCTCCGGATTCCTCCGCATCCGTGTCATCCGGAACCAAAGCCCCACCTGCGGGAATTTCCTCTTCCACCACTTCCTCCACACCAGGGGGGGGCACCGCCACCTCATCAAACAAGGCCGAATCACGCCCCGACTTCGATTTCGACGCCATCAGCGTGGCAATGAGAATCGTGTTCACGAAAAACACCAAGGCAAGGAAAATGGTCCCTTTCTGAAGCACATTGGTCGTCTGCGCACCGAACATCTGGTCCGTCATTCCCGAACCAAACGCAGCACCAAGACCCTCTTGGCGCGGCCGCTGCCAGAGTATGATCAAAATCAAAAGCAGCCCCACCAGAGCGTGGAGAATGGAGAGAAGAGTGATGGCAATATCCATGGGGATCGCAACAGTAGCCGAGTCCTCCGTTTTGTAAAGTTAAACCATCTCACCGACTCACCGCAGCCCCTCGGGCCGCTCGCCGGTGAGTCCGAGCACCAGGCACCAGCCACTTGGGGTTCGCGCCACAGCAAGGGTCTGCCACAGCCCGCTCACATTCCACACATCGGTGATCATCACCGATCCAACAGGAAATTCCTCCGGGTCAGGAAAGACCGCATCCAGCCGCCGATCACCAAACCGAGCTCCAATTGATTCCTTGAACTCCTCCCAAGCCTTCCGGCATGCTTCGACGGAATCCATGGCCTCACCGCGCAGCGAGGACGCAATCAAGCGGTCGTTATTGCCGAACTCAACATACAAGGTGAAACGCTGCCCCATGTAGTCACAGGAAAAAAGCCCACTCAAGCCGGTGCGTCCCCGCAGGCCGCGCGCGAGACTGGATTCCAGCTGCGGATGTTCATCCAGAGTTTCCTCAATCTCGGCAATCCCTCGTCCGGGGCGGATCGTCCGCAGCACCTGGGCAAGGTCCGCCGGGCTTTGCAAGGGTTCGCCACGCCGGATGTCCTGACGCTGGTTTGCCGCCAAAAACTGCCGATCCTCCTCACTCAACCTCTCCACCGGAAAGGTGAACTCACGGCCGTCGGCTCGCTGGAGCGTCACCTCAGTCTCCGTGTTGGCAATCAAAATCGCCTCGATCACCGAGCCATTGTCCGCGCTGGTCCAGGAACGGTATTCGTCCCCACGGGCGAAAACACACGTAAAGCACAAAATCAATAAAGTAGGGAATCGTTTCATCATCAGGGGGTGTTGGTCGGCCAGGCAGAAGCGGCGGCCACCGGCCCGGCACCGGGAGGCAGGTCGCCGCCTCTCCAGAGCAAAGCCACACGGAAGGGATGTGAAAACACACAATACGTTAGGCAGCGGGGGTTGTCCATGCGCTTCTCCCCATAAAACACATTTTCCTGAGAAACGTTGCGATCTTACAGAGGAAAACACGATTTGCTGGACATCGCGGCACCCCGCGCCATCGTGACACCACCATGCACGCATTCATTACCGGAACGGGGACGGGAGTGGGCAAAACCCACGTGACGACACTGATGCTACGCGCCCTGAGGGACACCGGGCGCACGGTTTGCGGCTTCAAACCCATCAGCTGCGGCGGGCGCGAAGACGCTCAGGCCATACTGGAGGCCTCCTCACCGGGCTTTTCCCTCGACGAAATCAACCCGGTAGCCCTAAAAACACCGGCCGCACCCCATGTCGCGTGCCAGTTCGAAGGGCGCTCAATCGACCGGAATTCCCTCATCGAGGGCTTCCACTCCCTGGCCGGGCGCGCCGACCACGTCCTGGTGGAGGGAGCCGGCGGCTGGGCCGTGCCTGTGTCTCCCGGCCTCACCATGGCTGACCTCGCCGCCGACCTCAAGCTGCCCGTCATCGTCGTGGTCGACAACCGCCTCGGAGCACTGAATCACACCATCCTCACCGTCGAAGCCATTCAAGGCAAAGGCCTCCAATGCGCCGGCCTGATCCTCAACCACCTCGCCGACGAACGCGACATGGCCTCCATCACCAACCGCCAAACCCTTGAAGAGTGGCTCGGCATCCCCGTACTCGAGGATGTGTTGCACGCGGAAGACCACCTCGACCCGCAATGGGTCCTCGAAGCCCTCGCCCCCGCCGCCGGGAAAAACTTGCAATCCGCACTTGCAGCGAGCCCGCCTTGTGGCAATAGGTAGGGTCACGGCATGAGGTAGGGCCACACGACCGAAGGTTGACCCGCGTGCCGCGAATGCATCCAAGCCAAAACAGGGAATGAGCGACTACTACAATTCACGTGACGACTATCCGCGCGGCGGATATGAAAAACGGCAGGACCCCCCCTTGCACACTGAGAAAATCACCACCGAGCGCAAGATCTATTTCCTCGACTTGAAGGAAAACGACCGCGGCAAGTTTGTGAAAATTACCGAAGATGTGCGCGGCCGCCGCGATACCATCCTGGTTCCCATCGAGGCTCTCGATGATTTCATCGATGCCCTCCACAACATCCGCGATGCCGCGGGTGGCGGAGCCTGATCCGATCCGGTCCGAATCCGGCATCACCCAACCGCCTCATTTGCGGCCCCCTTGCCCTGCCTCCGTTTCCCATGAACCGGAAAGCCTACCGCCTCGCCGCCGCAGCAGCCGCCTTGGCTGCAGTCATGCTCTTTTCTTCCTGCGCTCTCGTCACCGTTCCAGTCAAAACAGCAGGAAGCATCGCGGAAACCACAATCAGCACCACCGGCACAGTCGTCAGCTCGCCCTTCCAAGCCATGGGCGGCCGGAAACAAAGCAAGGACGCGGAGTAAAACTTTTCACGCTGATCCGCCGACCCGAACCGACCACAAACCCTTCACCCGAAAATCGAGACAGCCGCGGACTGGTTCCTTCGTATGCTGCGGGACACCACGCCAGCGGATCAGAGCTAGCCAGAAAAATGTATTCCCGCATCGCCACACTGCTTCTGGCCGCCTCCAGTTTTGCCATAGCAAGCGCCCACGAGGCCACCACCCCCGAACCCAGCGCCCCGGATCAGATCCGCGTCGTCTCGCTCAACATCCGCTTGGACCACCGCGGCGATGGCGAAAACAGGTGGTCAAAGCGCCGCGCAACCGTCGCCGAATACCTCGCCGCTGAATCTGATGTCGCCGGGCTGCAGGAAGTGCTGCCGAACCAATGGGAACACCTGCGCGCCGACCTGCCCGACTTTGACGGCCTCTTCAGAGTGCGCCATGCCAACCCAGACGCCCGGGACGAAGCATGCCCCATCATCTGGCGACGCGACCGCTTCTCCAAAATCGACGCCGGCACCTACTGGCTCTCTGAAACACCGGACCAACCCGGCTCCCAAAGCTGGGACAGCAGCCTCCCACGCATCGTCACTTGGGTGAACCTCCGCGACCTCGAAACAGACACCGTCTGGCATTTTTCCAACCTCCACTACGACCACCGCTCCGCCCAAGCCCGCGAGCAGTCCTCGCGTCTCATCGCCACCAAAACCGCCGACCTAAGGGGCCCCGTTGTCGTACTTGGCGACTTCAACGCCGGGATCGACGCCCCGCCCGTTCGGCTGCTGATCGATGAACACGGATTCGCCGACACCGCCGGCCTGAAGGCAGACAAACTGCCAGGCACATTCAACGGCTGGCGGCCCGAGGGCCCGTTCCCCCATATCGACTTCATCCTGATCCGCGGACCGGTGGAAATTTCCTCTGCCGCCGTTGCCCCACGCGTGCGCACACCCTCTGGCGGATGGATCAGCGACCACTTCCCCGTGGCCACCACACTCCGCTTCCTGCCAACATCCCCGCCCCACCGGGATCGCACACCTTAATTGCGACCTCATCCCCCATTCCGAGCAATGTCAAAACCGCCGGCAGCCCTTCTTCTCGCCGCCGCCATCCTGCTCCTCCCCGGAGGGCGTGTG
The DNA here is from genome assembly GCA_007125835.1 of Verrucomicrobiales bacterium. Lineage (GTDB taxonomy): Bacteria > Verrucomicrobiota > Verrucomicrobiia > Verrucomicrobiales > SLCJ01 > SLCJ01. The sequence continues at coordinate 7,518 of SLCJ01000299.1, forward strand.
CTGCCATCTGACCAAGACCAATCAGCAGAGGATGGCCGGCGTTTATCCGTTCTATTCCTCGGGGCTCCCACCGGAAACAACCCCAGCCACGATCCCATCGAGCGCTATCGGGTAATCCGCCAGCACCTGGGCATCCATGGAATTGATTTCACCTACACCGAGGATCCCGCCGATCTCCGGCGCGATGTGCTCGACCTCTTCGACGCCCTCCTGATGTATGCAAACTGGGACCAGAACGGCCCAATGAATCCCGACTGGGAATCCGCTCTGATCGGATACGTCGAAGACGGCGGCGGATTTCTTCCCATCCACAGCGCATCCGCCTGCTTCGGCGCGTCCGATGCTTTCGTCGCGCTCGTTGGCGCTCGCTTCCTCTCGCACGGCGAGGGCGTGTTCCGTGCCCGTATCGTCAACCCGGATCACCCGATCATGCGCGACTACGAAAGCTTCGAAGCCTGGGACGAAACATACGTCCACGACCGCCACGCCGATGACCGCACAATCCTCCAACTGCGCGACGACGAACCATGGACATGGGTCCGCCACCAAGGCAAAGGCAGGGTATTCTACACCGCCTATGGCCATGACATGCGATGCTGGGAACACCCGGGTTTCCACGACCTGCTCCACCGCGCCATTCTATGGACCGCTGGCGACGAAGCTGCCACCAGACTTGCCGCCCTCTCCCTGCCTGAGGTGGAAATGGAGGAAATGCTCCTGCCGGGATACCAGACCAAGGAAAAGATCACTTCCGGACAAAAGCCCCTCGCTCCCAGCGAATCCATCAAACTCGCCCAGGTGCCCACCGGCTTTGAACTATCCCTCTTCGCCCACGAACCTGATATCGTGAATCCAATCCACGTCGCCTGGGACCACCTGGGCCGGGCCTTCGTCATCGAAACCGTGGATTACCCCAACAACCTCCAGGATGGCAACATCGGCAACGACCGCATCCTGCTCTGCGAAGACCGCAACGGCGACGGAAGCGCCGACACATTCACCGTGTTTGCCGACGGTCTCTCGGTGCCAACCTCCATGGTTTTCGCAAATGGTGGCGTAATCTGCACCAACGGCACCGAGATTCTGTTTCTCCAGGACACCACAGGGGACAACCGGGCCGACGTCAGACGCGTCCTTTTCGACGGCTTCAAAATGCACGATACCCATGCTGGCCCGTCCAACCTGCGCTACGGATTCGACAATTGGATCCATGCCACGATCGGCTACTCCGGATTCGAGGGCCAGGTAGGCGACACCAAACACAGCTTCTCTACCGGTCACTTCCGCTTCCGCCCGGATGGCAGCGAACTCGAGTTCCTGCAAAACACAACCAACAACACCTGGGGCCTGGGCTTCACCAGCGACTTCGACATCCTCGGCTCCACAGCCAACGCAAACCCGTCATGGTTCGCCACATTCCCAAAAGCTGTCTACCTCGCTGCCGATCTCGAAGCACCACGCACACCGCGGGCCGACGACAACCCCCTGTTCTTCCCAATCTCCACCGATATCCGCCAGGTCGATGTCTTCGGCAGATACACCGCCGCCGCCGGGCACTCGTTCATCACATCATCCCGCTTCCCCGAATCATGGCGCGAACACCTCGCCATGGTCGCCGAGCCCACCGGAAAATTAGTCGGTTTGTTCGCCACCAAACGCCACGGTGCGGGATGGATCTCACGCCAACTCCCCAACAACCTCTACAATAGTGCCGACGCTTGGAGCGCCCCAGTGCAAGCCGAAACAGGACCAGACGGCGCCGTCTGGATCTGCGACTGGTACAACCTGATTATCCAGCACAACCCCACGCCCACCGTCGCCGCCGCAGGTGTGGATTTCCAAACCGGGCGCGGCAATGCCTACGAAACTCCTCTGCGCGACACCCGCCACGGCCGCATCTACAGAGTGTTTCCCGCCGGCTCCCCCAATGATCAGAACCCAGGCCTCAATCCTGCCCAACCAGAGGGCCTCGTCGCCGCACTGGACCATCCAAATCAGTTCTGGCGCCTTCAAGCCCAACGCCTTCTCGTCGAATCTCGCGCACACTCAACCAAGCCTGCCCTTCGCCAACTGATCGCCGGCCCCCACGCCCACGCCGCACTGCACGCCTTTTACGCTCTCGATGGCATGCAGGGCATCGATGAATCCACCCTCTCGGCCGCCCTCTCATCTACCCATCGCGGATTGCGACGCGCCGCAATCAACCACCCCGCATCGTGCGCCTTGTTGCTCACTCATTTCACCCAAATCAATGTATTCGCAGCCGCCGACACCCGCGAACTCGCCGAACTTTTCGTTGCCCTCGCACGCCAACAACCCTCGCAAGCGGTCGGAGCCTCGCTGCTTTTCACCGCTCTAGCCCAGAAAGACGCTCTCGCCACCGACCAAGTGCTGGCAGATGCATGGCAAATCGCCGCCCGCCGCCACGCTGTGGGCGTGCTCCTCGCCGCATCCGAATTACACCTCGACGACAGCAACACCAATGCGCTCGATCCCGATGATCCTGAATCCATGTTGGCCGGAGTCGCCCAGTTCGTCGCCGAACACGCCACCCCGGAGGATAAAAATGAACTCACAGGCGCCCTCGCCCGCACAACCTCCTCCACCCCCCGAAAATGGGTCGAAGCATTGCGCGCCGCCCCTCCAGCCACACCCATCACCGCCCGCCAACACCAACCCGATCCCGCAATCCACCAACGCGGGGCCGCCGTCTACACGAGGTTTTGCATCGCCTGCCACGGTCCCGACGGCCGCGGAGTCCCCGGCGCATTCCCCCCGCTCGATGGCTCCCTGCGCATCGTCGGCGACCCATCCGTGCCCATCCGTATCACCTTGCACGGAATGACCGGACCGATCGACACCCCCTCCGGACAATTCAATAACCCGATGGCCCCACTCGGACATCTCTCCGACACCGAGATCGCAGATGTACTCACCTATGTCCGCCAGCACTGGAACAACGACGCACCCCCTATCCAAGCCGACACTGTGGCGGAAATACGCGCCGCCCACCAAGACCGGGCCGCGCCTTGGACCCAGGAAGAACTCGCCGGGAACCAAGAGCCGTAATCCCGATCCCAAGGTTGCAAGACGCTCCACCCCCACCAGCATGGGACATCACACCCCCATCACCCCTCCAAAACCAGAGGGCTGACAAAACATCAGAACGCGGAAGAGATGGCCCCTGACGCATTCATTGCGTGGGCTGGATGGTTTTGTTTTTCGCACCACCTCCCGGCGCGCGGCGACCGCTTCGCGTCGGTCTCAAGCCGGACTCAATCCGGCTCGTGGAAGAATTCCCGACATGCCGGATAGAGCATGCGGAATTTTTGATAGTGCCGCTCCATCGTTTGGCTCCCTGCCGCATCGGGGACCACCCGGGACGCACCATCCAACACCCCGGCGCATGCCGCCTCCACATCCGGCTGCAACCCCGCACCCACCGCCGCCAACAACGCCGCTCCGTGCGCACCCCCCTGATTCGTCAACGGAACCGTCAGCTCGCAACCAAGTGTATCGGCCAGAATACTCCGCCACAGCGGACTCGCCACCCCGCCTCCAGTGGCAACCACCTCGCTCGCACGGATTCCCAGCGGACGCATCAATTCCAAACTGTCGCGCAAACCAAACGCCACCCCTTCCAGCACCGCCCGTGCAATATGCTCGCGCCCGTGGCGCAACGTGAGACCCACCAGCCCGCCTCGAGCCA
>SLCJ01000029.1 GCA_007125835.1 Verrucomicrobiales bacterium
CCCTCCTGCGCCGTGGCATGGTTCGTCGTGAGAAAAAAAAGGCCCGCCACGCCGGCCAGGCCTGCGGACGCTCGGAAAAATCGGTTGAATCTCATTTTCGTCGTTTGGTTCAGGAATGTTCTCTCAGAGGGGGGGACCGCCGACAGGAGGGGCGGCAAAACCGCCCCGGCCCGACTACGGCCGGGGATCAACACATCCCCGCTTTCTGGTAAAAAAAGCGCCTCAGGGCCGATCAACCGTCCCGGAATCCACTAAGCGTTACGTCTGTGATGCCCGCGCCGGTAATCGCGTTGAAGACGCTCATCAGCTGCTGGTGGTTCGCGTTGTCGTCTGCCATCAGCACCACCATGGCGTTCCAGTTACGCTGGTCGGCCAGGTTCTTGAAGGTCTGAAGGCGGGCCGATAGCTCGGGAAACTCGAAGTCCTCGGTCGGTGTGCCCAACTGCTGCGGGGTCCCCGCAGGGTCCGCCACCACACTGCCGTCGTCGTTCAGGCGCAGCGTAAGCGGGCGCTCCTCGGTGGAACTCGGCGGAGTCATCATCGACGGCAGCGAGAGCCCGACATCGACCTCCTGCGGCTGCAGCGTGGCCGTCACAAGGAAATAAATGAGGAGCAGGAAACTGACGTCGATCAGTGAGGAGATGTCGAGCGTCGGCTCCTCCTCTTCATCCCCCTGAATTCTGATTTTTCTCCGTCTTGACATGGTTGTAGTTGGCCCGGTGGGGCGATTCCATCCTGTGATCTATTGTCTCTCAATCAACGCCGAGAACATGATGTCGTTCACGCCAGCGTTGCCGGCAGCCTGCAGCGCCTCCTTCATCCGCCGCACCAGCGTCTCATGGTCACCACGGAGCATCAGGATGGTCGGCTCGACTCCCGCACGCTCGTTCTCCTCGCGCGCCTCGCGCACCAACCGCGTGATGTCCTCGAAAAACAACTCGTTGGAATCGACGTCGGCAAAGGGCGAAGTGCGCCCCTTCTGCTCCATCACCGTGTCGGAGTAGACGTTGAGCATCACCCGGCCACGCGCCGATTCCATGGGCCGCCCCTTGGGTGCGATCGGCACTTCGACATCGGGGTCCTTGCGGATCAGCACGAACTCGGACGCCACCATGAAGAAAATGATCAGCAGAAAGACCATGTCGATCATCGGCGACATGTCCATTTTCGCTCCTTCGGGGCGACTGGGCTGGGGCCTTCTTCTTCTCATTTCTTATTTTGGGCGGAGTATGAGCCCGGGGAAGATGAACCCTCTCCGGGCGGGCGGCGATTACTCAGCGTGAAGCCCCTCGGGCACTTTCGCGAATGCCTCCTCACCCTGGACGGCGGCAGTGCATACATCGAGCATTTCCTTGCCCGAGTCCACCGCCTCAGCCAGCCGACGGTTGAAAAGGTTCTTGAAAATGGCGTAGGCGATCAGCGAGGGAACCGCCACCATGAGGCCGAACATCGTGGTATACAGCGCTTCCGAGATGTTGCCCGCTAATTCTGCCGGGCTCGCACCGCCGGTCTGCCCCAGCTTGGCGAACGCACCCACCATGCCGGACACTGTTCCCAGAAGCCCCAGCATCGGGGCCGCCTGCATGATCGTGCTCAGGTAGTTGACCCACTGCACCGGTTCGCGTGTCTCGGTCGTGACAAACTCGGCCATCGCGTCCTCGACCGCGTCGCGGCCCAGGGATTCGGTGTCGGTGGCGTCGATCTTGGGCAGCGAGAATGCCAGCATGCGTCCGAAAAACGCCGGGCTCGAGCTTGCCAGCTCAATGGCGCTGCGCACCCGACAGTTGGCCATGTGGTCATACATCGCCTCTTTCAAGTCCGTCGGCACCCAACGCTTGCGCCCCAGCTGAATCACGTTGTAAACGCACAATCCCACCAATCCAGCGCTCAAACTGAGAATGACCCACATGAAGGGACCACCGAGCTGGAAATGGTCCCACATGCTCATGTCCGCTGCGTCAGGGCTGCCATCCTGCGCCGATGCCACTCCGGCAGTTGCCAGAAGCGGGATAAGCGCGAGGGTCATTCGGGTCGGCAGGGAAACTCTTCTGTTTTTCATGATTGTTCGCAGTGCGTTTGTTTCAGGTTGTTCAACGGTTGGGGATTGTGGAGACTCCAGGCACATTTTGCAACCGATTTCACGGAAAAACTCGATTTTTTTCTACTTCGGGAAATTTCACTTGAATCTGCGGCAGGTGGTCTGCAACGCCACTGCCGTTCCGGATCCCCCCGCTTCACCGAGGGGCTAGCAACTCGGAAAGCCGTCCAGCCACCTTTCTTCCGTATGCGGCCGCCCCCTCGTCCGTGAAAAGGAAATCGTCGAAAAAGGCACTCGCGGGTGGCTCCTCCGCCGCCCCGTCGATCAGAGGAATTTCAAGGCCGTCGCAGGTGGCAGACACCCTCATGTGCAGGTAACGCATGCGGTTGTCGACCCACGCGGGATCGTGGCGCACCGCAAGCCTCCTCCCCTCCACCTCGACCACCGCCATCGAGCGGAACCGATCCGACAGCGCTTCGTCCAGATCCTCATGCATACTGTGGGCCCAGGGCTCAAATGCCACCACAAACTCAAACCCCCTGTCCCCTGCCATGGACACGAACGCGCGGAGCGTCGCAATCAATTCATCGCCCGGATCATCCGTCCAGGGAATCTCCGAAACCACCGGCATTTCCGCGCGCCGCTCCGCCAGGTCCCGCAACGCGACCGCCTCGCGGTCTGGCTCCGCGCCAAGAGCACTGCCCGCCGCCGCCGCTTTCCGCGCACGAGACAGACGCATGTGAGCCGCAATCTGCGAGACACGCACCAGCGCTCCCCGCAGGCCCGTCGGCCCCGTGGGATGCACCGCCTGCAACACCCCCTCACGGAACACATAGCCGGATGGCCTGGAAAGCACTTCTCCCACACCGACACTCAACACGACGACATCGGGATCCACCGCAGCCCCGGGCCCACGCATCCAGCC
>SLCJ01000227.1 GCA_007125835.1 Verrucomicrobiales bacterium
ATGCCGCACCCGAGGAGGCGCGGGAAGTCATCGAAAGGGCCGAGCGCGATCTGGGCGGTGCGGAGCAGGTGGCCGGGCGTTTGCGTGCGGCGGGTTTGTCGCGCGAGGCATGGGAGGAGCTATTGGTCGCCGAACACGAGCGGCTCGCATACCTCGAACGGTTGATCGACGGCCCGGCCCGTGAGGCGGTGGATGATTTGGTGGTTATGGAGTGGTTCGAGAACCACAAGGAGCTGTTCGTCTCCGCGCCGCGAATCAAGGCCAGGCACTGGTTTCGCGTGTCGCTGCGCCGGGACGCGGACGAGCTTCGCGCTGACGTATTTGAAACCTACCGGGCCCTCGTTGCAGGCGAGATTTCCTTCGACGAGGCCTGCCTCGAGAGCAGCGATGACTACGCCACCCGTGAAAATGGAGGATCTCTCGGGTGGATTGCGCGGGATGCCAATCGCTTGCCCGAGGGACTGGATAGCGACGATTTGTTTGCCGTCGAAACCGGGTTGCGCGAGCCCATGGAGAGCAATCTCGGTTGGCACATTTTTTACGTGGAGGAAAGCGATTTGAATCCGCAGCCCGTCTTCGAGGACCACCGCGACGACATCCGGGCCCATCTAGTCAGCGAGGCGCGTGAGGATGTCCGCCGCCAGATATTCAGGGCGTTGCGGGAGGAGGCGATCACCACGCTTTACCGCGAAACCCTCGACCAAGCTCCTACATCACCCACTCTGCCCAGCCACTGAAGCGCTCCATCGCGGAACATCAAACATACGGACCCTGATCAAAACGATACTTATGACCTCACCACTTCCCCGCACCGCATTGTATGGGCTTGGCATCATCGGCAGCCGCGTGGCCGCGAATCTCGCTTCGGCCGGTTTCCCGCTGGCAACGTGGAACCGCACCCCCAAGCCCGATGCTCCCGGATGGGTGTCCGATCCGGCCGCTGCGGCTGTGGGTGCTGGTTTTCATCAGGTTTTCGTCAAAGATGCGGCGGCGGTACATTCGGTGCTCGATGCGATCCTGCCCGTGCTGGAACCGGGCGCGGTGGTGGCCATCCACGCGACGATTCACCCGGATGAAATGAGGCTCGCCGCAGAGCGAGTTTTCCGGGCGGGTGGCGAGGCGATTGATGCGCCTTTCACGGGGTCGCGCGAGGCGGCGGCGGCGGCCAAACTTGTCTACTACCTCGCCGGGGAGCCCGCGACCATCGAACGGGCGAGGCCGTGGCTTGCCGCCTCTTCGCGCGACCAAACCGTGTTCGAAGGCATCGGCACCGCCAGTGCGATTAAAATCGCCACCAATACGATCACCGCCTCGATTGTGCAGGCCCTGGCCGAGGCCTTGGCCGTTACCCGCGCCGCCGGGGTCCCTGCGGCCGAACTGCAGCGCGCTGTGAAGGGCAATGCCTGCCGCTCCGGCACATCAGACCTCAAACTGGCTACAATGATTGACGGCGATTTCACCCCGCATTTTTCACTCGATAACATGCTCAAGGACGTGCGCTTCGCGCTCGACCTGGCCAGCCAGTCCGGAGCCACCCTGCCCGCCCTCTCGCACACTGCTGCCGTAATGGAGAAGCTGGCGTCCCAACCCGAAAATGCAGCCCTCGACTTTTCCGCCCTGGCCAAACAGTTTGGGTGAGATGATTTGAGGAATTCAACAACCTGCAATCGTTCCGTTGGGGCGCTGCTGCAGGTCTCCCGGCCTCAGGGGGCCTGGAGTGATGGACCACCACCCCAGGCGCTGCCATTTGCGTGACCGCCGGGGCCAGCGGTCATCCAGTCGCTTCCCTTTGCCCAACGAGAAGCGGCCCACGTCGCCTCATTGACTCCTCATTCGCGTGCCAACGAGGGCCTTGGTGCCGATCCAAGGAGGCGAACCTTCTTCGCCGATGAGGATGAGGGGAAGAATAGGGAGGACCTTCGTGCTTGCTCATCCGCAGGCGATGATGGTTCGCCTCTCCTTGGTCGAGACCCCCGGCGCTTGCCGGAAGCTTGCCCCCAAGGAGCGGCGAGCCCACTTCTCCGATAAAAATCCACGATAATATTTGACGGACGCGTCCGTCAATGATATGAATGTGTTGTGAAAGCGAAGAATGAGCGATCGGTTGGAGGGCGTGGGCGTCGTGTGGATGCGGCCTTGGCGGAGCGTCGGCGGCGTCAGATCTTGGCGGCGGCGGGGCCGTTTTTTGCGGCGCGCGGGTATCGCCAGGCGGATGTGCAGGATCTGGCGGACGAGATTGGGGTGGGGAAGGGGACTGTGTATCGGTATTTTCCGACCAAGGAGGAATTGTTTTTCGCGGTGGTGGACGATGGGATTCAGGCCTTGAGTGACGCGGTGGATCGGGCGATTGAGGAGTGGGAGGGAACGTTGGATCAGATTCGCCTTGGGGTGGAGGCGTATTTGGAGTTTTTCGACCGCCGACCCGAGATGGTGGAATTGCTGATTATTGAGCGAGCGGAGTTCCGGGACCGTGAGAAGACCGTTTATTTCTTATATCGGGACCGCCATCAGGCGCGGCGTGAGGAGATGCTGCAGCGGGCGATGGATGCGGGGGTGCTGCGGCGGATGCCCCCGGCGAGGCTTACAAACGTGATTGGCGACATGTTGTATGGAGTGATTTTCACGAACCATTTCGCCGGTCGGCGGGTGCCTTTCCGCGAGCAGGCAAACGAAATTCTGGATGTGCTCATGGGCGGGATTCTCGCCGACGGAGCATTGAAACAAGGAAGAAAGGAAACGTCATGACGAGAATATTCAGGTTGTGGATGAAAGTGGGCGTCGGCCTGATGCTGGCTGGAGGAGGGTGGGCGGAGGAATCCGGCGGGGGGCCTCCCGGCATGCCGCCGCCGCTGGTGGAGGTGGCGGAGGTGGTGCCCGAGGATCTGGTGATCGAGGCGGAGTATCCGGCGAGGGTGCGTGGCATGCGTGAGGTGGAGGTGCGCGCTCGCGTGGG
>SLCJ01000002.1 GCA_007125835.1 Verrucomicrobiales bacterium
ATCTGGGTTCGATTCCCGGCGGGGACATTTTTTCCGGCTCTCACGCACCCACCCGCACGCGCAGGCGGTGCCCGGAATGTTCGATTTCCAGGGGGAGTTCGCCCACCGCTTCGCCGTCGATTTCGAAGGGCAGCGTGCCGCTGCCACCTTGGCCGGGGCTGTCGGCCGCAGTGCGCACGCGCACCCGGCGCCCTTTGGTCAGGGTGATGCCGGGGAAGCGCTCGAGTTTTCCCGCCGCCAGCGCGCCCAAGAAGCCGACGAGGTCGACGGGGCCCTGCTGGTGCAGGACAAGCACATCCAGCAACCCATCCCCCGGGTCCGCACCGGGAAACACTCGCGCCGGACCTGCGTAGCGCTCGCCATTTCCAAACAAAACCAGGGCACCTCGGAAGCTGTTGTCGTCCACATCGACGGCGAGTTTTGGAGCGGGCTCGCCCAGAATCCGCAGCGCATTGATCACGTAGCTCATGGGGCCGAGACGGTTTTTCAGCGAGGCGGTGGTTTCGGCCACCACCCGCGCGTCCAGGCCCGCGCCACCTAGCTGGATCATCGGGTGGCCGTTGGCAAGCCACAAGTCGACCTCGCGTTCCCGTCCGGAGGTGACGATCTTCCATCCATTTTCAAAATCATCGCCCGGCAGGTCCATTTCGAGGGCGAACACATTCATCGTGCCAAGCGGCAGCACCCCAAGGGCCGGGATCGCATGCCCTTCCCGCGCCGCATCGAGAAATCCGGCCACCACTTCGTTCAAAGTGCCATCGCCCCCAGCGGCGGCCACCACCTTCTCCCCCTCGCGGGCGCAACGCGCCGCCAGACGCCGGCCGTCGCCCGGCCCGGAGGTGGTGAACAAGCGCGGAGCGGGGCTCAAGCCGACGAGATCGTCGGTGAATTTCCGCGCGCGCTGACTCCGTGCCGCTGGATTGTATATCAGCGGCACCCCGCCCTTTGAATTCTTCGCTGCCTGGGACATCTGCGGCCAATATCCTCCCAACCCTCCTGTCATTCCAGCACAATCCCTCATCGTCGCCGCCGATTCAGCTCCGTCGGCCTATGCACACAGGTGAGACCGGTGCCTCAACCGCCACCCTCGGGCGGCGGTGGCGGTGGTGGATCCAGCCTGTCGATCAGCTCGCGCACGGCCACCGCGTGGCGGTCTTCTTCATTCCATTCCAGCAGCATACGGAGGTGCACCAGAGCCTGCGTTTTGCGTTCGCGGGCGAGATGGGCCTCACCCACCAGCAAGCCGGCGCGGATTTGGTCGAGCGGTTCCTCGTAGCCTGCCCAGGTGCGTTCGAAATCACGCTGTGCCTGCCGGTAGCGCCCCTCCCTATATTCCATCAGCCCGGCAAACTCATGAAAGAGATTGCCGCCTCTCCCTGCTGCATCGCGCAGCGCCGCCGCCGCCGCACGGGGGTCGTCCTCGTTCCTGGCCAACACCACCGCCGCCGCTTTGTAATCCTCATGCCCCGACCTCCGGAAGGCTGCGCCGGAAAAATCACGCCGCCCGGCAAACGGCCGATACAGCGGATCGCCGATACACACGGTCATCCACGACAAGACGGGCATGCTCATCATCGAGGCCTCGACCAGGGTGTATCCTTCTGCCAGCGCCTCGAAAAACATATCGAGATTGTGGCTGGTCTGTAGAAAAGGCTCATACACATTGCCCAGCGACGCCGCCGCGCCGCGCGCGATCAAGGGTGCGGTCCAATTTTGGTTTGGGTCCTGCAGGGTGGTGGCCGAGTAGGAATGGATGTGCACCGCGATCGCCCCGGTGCGGAATTGGAATTCCGGGTCGGCGGCAAATCCGCTCACATGCCGGTCATACCAGCCAAAATACAAGGCCACGTCCCGCACCGGGTAGCGGTCCGTAAAACTCCACTCGTGCCTGTCAATCTGCGCCGGGATCCCCAACCGCCAACTGCGCTGGAAAATGTCGCGCAACCAGTTGTCGCCGTCCGGATAGGTGCCAGACAAATCGATCATCGCCCGGCCCCAGGGGCCGCCTGCGCGCTCGGCCCGCACCCCTGAGGTGGCCAGTTGGAGTGCGGTCTCCTTGTCGTGGGCGTCGATTCGCGAGACAGCGAAAATCGATACCGGACGAAAGCGGGCGAAGTCCTGCTTCTGCCGGAAATACGGATTGTTCAGCCCGGCATCGATCCCCGCATGAAACACGCCAAGAAGCGAAAGCTCGCTGTCCACCGACGCCTCATTTTTCGCTTCGGCCCCCTCCTTGCCTTCCGCTGCCTCCGCATCTCGCGAGATCCGCAACGGCATTCCAAAAACCGTGGCCAGCACCCGGATCTCCGGGGCCTGCGCCTCGATGCCGCCCGGCGTGCGCACCTCCTGCCACCACCCCTCTTGGCGAAACCGCTCGCGCAGCGGGTCGCGGATCGTGGTGTTGAATTCCTCGCGTGTGATTGTCGTTTGATGCGGGCACTCCAGCCCGACCAGGCGCCGCTGCGATATCCCGCGCGCCGCCGCGTAGGCCTCGGCCACCTCGCGCGATCCGGCGGCCCGGGTATTGTAAATCACCACCACGTGGTGCGGCCCCAGGGACGAAGGCCCCACAGGCGGCACATGCCGGGACTCGTCACCCGCTGCGGGAATTGCCGGGATGGGCAAACACATTAGAACGAAGAAAAGAGCGAGACGCATCAGTTTTCGGGAAAGTGAAGTTTGAGGTTATCATACGCTGGACGGACGTGTGGAGGCAAGCGCATCTCCATTTCGGCGTGGTCCAGCTCACAGGAAAAATGGGTCAGCCAAGTGGGCGGATTGCCAAGCGCGGCCGACACCTCCAAGGCATCCGCCACCGTCAGGTGCGTCGGGTGGGGGCGGTCGCGCAGGCCGTCGAGAATCAGACACCCCACCCCCTCCAAAGCCGCCATCCCATCGGGCGTGATTTCCTTTACGTCGCTCACATAGGCCACCGGCTCCATCCCTGCGGCGCGAAAAACAAAGCCAATCGTCGCCACATGCCCGTGTTTCACGGGAACAGGCGTCACCTCGAGCGGCCCCACCGCAAAAACGCCGCCGATCTCAACCCCCATAGCGCTCAGGTATCCGGGCATCGGCGGATTCGGATCAAACGCATGCGAAAAACAACGGCGAAGCACATCAAGCGTTTCCGGCAGCGCATACACCGGCAGGCGTCCGGCCAGCCGGGCCGTCGGCCTTCGCAGGTCATCAAAACCCATGATATGATCGCAGTGCGCATGGCTGATCAGCACCGCGTCCACTCGTTCGATCCCGGCATCCAGACACTGCGCCCGGAAATCCGCCCCCGTATCCACTACCAGCGAAAAATCCCCCACCCTGATCCAGATCGAACACCTCCGCCGCTTGTTGCGCGGATCCTCCGAGCGGCACACCGCACAGCCGCAGCCGATCGCGGGCACCCCCACCGAGGTGCCCGTGCCCAGAAACACCAGCTCCATAACGCCGCTCAACGCCTCCCCCCTTTCACGCGCCCGCCAGAGAATCTGCAAACCCACCCTGGGCATCCCGGGCATCCGCCCATACCATCCCTACCGCCCGACAACCACCGCCCCGCCCCACCCGCGCGGTTCCCGCTCCAAATCTTTGAATGTCGACACTTGCTCATGGGCCTGGAATCATGCACTCTTCCCGGGAAAACGACGAGCATGGCACAAACCCACGCCACCCGCAAACCATGTTGAACCTTCTCCGCATCCAAAACCTCGCCCTCATCGACGACCTCGCCTGGGAGCCCGGCGAGGGATTCATTGCCGTCACCGGCGAAACCGGCACCGGGAAATCGGTCATCGTCGGCGCCCTCAAACTTGTCCTCGGCGAACGCGCCGACCGCACGCTGCTCCGCTCCGGTGCCAGCCAATGCACGGTGGAGGCCGTGTTCCGCCTGCCCGACCCCGCCGCCCTCAATAAGCGCCTCGAAGAGTCGGGCCTCCCCCCCTGCGAAAGCGGCGAACTGGTGATCAAGCGACAGTTTTCCGCCACCGGCGCAAACAAACAATTCGTCAACTGCTCGCCTGCCACGCTCGCCACCCTGAAGACCATCGGCGACGACCTGGTCGATCTCCACGGCCCGCACGATCACCAATCCCTCCTCTCCCGCGAACGCCAGCTCGACCTGCTCGACGCCTTCGCCGACGCCGCAGCCCAGCGCCGGGCCTGCCACAGCGCGTGGAAAACATGGCAGCAAGCGGCCAGCGAACACGCCGCCCTGCGCGACGCCGAGGAAAGCAGCCAACAGGAAATCGAGCTTCTGCGCTTTCAGGTCCAGGAAATTGAAGCGGCCGACATCGACCCCGCCGCCGAGACCGCGCTCGAAGAACAATATCAGCGCGCCACCCACGGCGCGCGCCTCGCCGAGGCCGCGGCACAGGCACTCGGCATCCTTTCCGACGCCGGAGACTCCCTCCTCAACCGCCTGCCCGACCTGCAGCGCGCCGCCCGCGAAATCGAGCGCCTCGACCCGGCCATGACCGCCCCCCTCCAGAGCCTCGCCAATGCCCATGCCGAGTTGGAGGATCTCGCCGCCACTCTCCGCGACTACAGCGAATCGCTCGACCTCGATCCCGCCGCCCGCCAGTCCCTCGAAGAACGCATCAACACCCTTGAGGACCTCAAGCGCAAATACGGCGGCTCTCTCGAAGCCGTGGTCGCCCACGGGGCCAAAGCCGCCTCCCGCCTCGCCAGCATCGAAAACCGCTCCGACCTGCTCGCCCAACTGGCCGCCGCCGAGGAAAATGCCACCGCTGACCTCCGCGCCGCTGCCACCAAGCTCACCGCAAAACGCCGCGCCGCCGCGCCCAAGCTTGCCAAAGCCATCGCCCGCCAGCTCACCGACCTTGGGTTTAAGCAGTCGAAATTCGAAATTTCCCTCGAAGCCCACGCCCCCTCCGCCCACGGGGCCGAGCAAGCCGACTTTCTCTTCATGCCCAACCCGGGCGAGCCCGCCAAACCCCTGCGCCTAATCGGCTCCAGCGGCGAGATCTCGCGCGTCATGCTCGCCGTCAAAGGGGCCCTCGCCGCCCAGGACGCCGTGCCGCTGCTCGTCTTCGATGAAATCGACGCCAATGTCGGCGGCGAAATTGCCACCACCGTCGGCCGACGCATGGCCGACCTCTCTCACGGACGCCAAGTAATCGCCATCACCCACCTGCCTCAGGTCGCCGTCGCTGCGGCACACCAATTTGTCGTCACCAAAAATGTGGCCGACGGCCGCACCCACTCGCGCCTCGACCCGGCCGATGGCGAACACCGGGTCGCCGAAATCGCCCGCATGCTCGGCGGCGACACCCCCAGCGCCCGCCAGCTCGCCACATCCATGCTCGGCGGATCGCAGTGAAGTTTCGTTGGGATATCTGGCCCTGCCCACGGCACATCGGAGGCCACAGACGGCTTCATTTGCGAATTCGCGCGTCACCCGATTCATTCAGAATGAGACCTTACGCCATACTTGTTTTTCTCATCAGCCTGCTCGTGTTTCCACCGGCCGGAGCCATGGCCGGCGACATCTCGCTCACTCTGCGACAGCGTGACGAGAAGAGCGTTGTGATGCTCGATATCCTTGTCACAAATATATCGACATCTCCCGTGCAAATCACATCCGAAGGAATTGTGCCACCATGGTCTGTTCAGGCCTGGTTTGCCTGGGAAGTCGACGGGGAACCTGTGGAATATTTCGAGAATATAGCCGGGATCCCAGGTGCGAAAAGTGAGTGGATAATCCCCCGCGACGGCACCGTCTTGTGGGCAAGCATTCCCATCCTCTCGATCAAAGAGCGTTCGCCACACCTAGAGGATGATGGAAAAATTGTTTTGCGCAGTTTGTTTGAGGATGGCAGCTCCCGGTCGGTGAGAATCCTGCCCACCGGTCGGTGGGGTGACATCGAAGTCACTCCCGGCACTCTCGATGTGGAGATCGATCCGTAGCCACGCCCATGGCGACATATTGAGGCGTGTGGGGGCAGGTTTGAATGCATCTTGAACTCGCGGCTTCTCTCCTCGGAAAAGTCCGGCCCTCATAGAGACGCCGCTACAGGGATTGTGGTGTGGGGGGAAACGTGGAATGGCTTGTGGGGCGATTGTGTATGGGACATTGCTCGGGCGGACTGAAGTCCGCGGTCCGGGTCGGGCGAAAAATGGGGATGGTACGGGGCAAAAAACCGGTGGCACCTTGGCGTGCTGAGCGCCAAGTTCCGGCCATGTCACGACCCGACCAACGCACCGACGACCAGCTCCGCCCGATCTCATTTCTCCCCGGCATCGCCCCGCATGCGCAGGGCTCCGTCCTCGTCAGCTTCGGCAATACACGCGTCATCTGCGCCGCCATGATCGAAGAGGCCGTGCCCCGCTGGATGCAGCGCCAGAACGTCAAAGGCGGGTGGCTCACCGCTGAATACTCGATGCTGCCCTATTCCACCCTCGACCGCAAACAACGCGACATCTCACGCGGCAAAGCCGACGGCCGCTCCATCGAAATCCAACGCCTCATCGGCCGCGCGCTCCGCGCTGCCGTCGATCTCGACGCCCTCGGCCCCCGCACCCTCTGGGTCGATTGCGACGTCCTCCAGGCAGACGGCGGCACACGCACCGCCTCCATCACCGGTGCCTGCCTCGCCGCCGCCCTCGCCTTCCAAAACCTCATCGAAAACAAAGTGCTCAACGCCTCGCCCCTGCGCCAATGGGTGGCCGCCGTGTCCACCGGCGTCGTCGATGGCCGTCCCATGCTCGACCTCGCCTACACCGAAGACCGCGACGCCTCGGTCGACTTCAACCTCGTGATGACCGACGACCTCCAATTCATCGAACTGCAAGGCAGCGGCGAAGAAGCCACATTCTCTCCAGACGAAATGAACGCCATGCTCGAACTCGGACGCAAAGGCATCACCGAACTCACAGCCCTGCAAAAGCAAGCCCTCGCCGAGGCCACCCCACCCCCACCCGCTGCCGACCTCGACTCGCTCGCCAGCCATTTCAACCGCTCCTGAAACGCACCTCAATTCTTGCCCGAGCCCGCCCTCAGCCTGTCCGTCCCGCCCCTGCCGATGAGCGATCATCCATCACGCCAAGCCGCAGAGGAGATTGAGGAAGGCGTGATCCGCCTCTTCACCGACATGGTGCGCATGGCAGGCCTTCCGCCCTCAATCGGAGCCATTTACGGCTTGCTCTTCGTCAGCGACCAGGCGCTCCACATGGACGAACTCGTGGCCCGCCTCGACATCAGCAAGGGCTCCGCCAGCCAGGGCTTGCGCGTCCTTCGCTCTCTCGGAGCCGTCGAAACCCAAATCCCCTCCGGCGAGCGACGCGAACACTACCGTGCCGGCACCGCTCTCAAAAACATCGTCGCCGCTTTCCTCGACTCCCAGGTTCGCCCGCAGCTCAAAACCGGCATGGAAACCACCAGCCAGCTCCTCGAATCTTTGCCCGCCATCGACGACGAAAGCCACCGCGAGTTCCTCGCCGAGCGCCTCCACCGCCTGGCCAACTGGCAGCGGCGCGGAAGCCAGGCCCTCGGCCTGCTCCACCGCTTCCTCGACTGATCCGGCCCCGCCAAATGATCCCTGACCCCGAATCCCCTGCCCCCACCCCCGAATGGTTCTGCTTGCGCGCCAAAACGCGCACCGAACACATCGCCGCCGCCAACCTCGCCATTCTCGAAGGCGTCGAGCCATTCGCCCCACGCCTCCGCATCCTCCGCTCCACCCGCCGCGGCCGCGTCTGGTTCGTCGAACCTCTTTTCCCCGGCTACCTCTTCGCCCGATTCGATCGCTACCTCGACCTCCGCCGCGTCCGTCACAACCCCGGCGTCACCGGCATGGTCGAGTTCGGCGGCACCCCCATTACCATACCCCCAGACCAAATCGACCACCTGCGAACCCTCGTCGGACCGGAGGAAATCTGCGAAGTACGCGAAGGCGTCCGCGAAGGCGACGAAGTCGAAATCGTCGCCGGAGCCCTGCGCGGCATCGAAGCCGTTGTCACACGCGTCATGCCCGCTCGCGACCGCGTGCGCGTCCTCCTCGAATTCCTCGGCCAGCTCCGCGAAGTCGAAATCGGCGGCCACAACATCTCCACCCCCAAACGCATCCCACAACACCTCAAAAGAGACAGCGCATCCCCGGACGCCTCGTAAGATCGATGGCCTCAGGGAACCGGGAGCGATGATCCACCACCCCACACATCGCCGCACCAGTCGCTTCGTCATTCGCCAGACCGCTGCGACCAGCTCCTGCAGTTTCCTGCAGCCACAAAACCCAAAACTCCCATCTCACATCACCTCACCCCTCCTCCGGCCTCACCATCACACGCACCGCCGGTTTCTCAAAAACCGCGGCGCAAGCGGCACGAATCTCCTCGCGGGAAATTTCACGCACCAGCTGCAATCGTGCTTCCGAGTGCTTAAAACCAAGCCCAAGGGCCT
This sequence comes from Verrucomicrobiales bacterium, assembly GCA_007125835.1. GTDB lineage: Bacteria > Verrucomicrobiota > Verrucomicrobiia > Verrucomicrobiales > SLCJ01 > SLCJ01. The sequence goes on from SLCJ01000002.1 coordinate 8,414, forward strand.
CGTGGATGCCGTCCTCACGGGCGCGGTCGCGCGCCATCTGGCGCCCGAGCAAGTGCCGTCCTGACCAGGTTTGGCGGGCGCGATCGAGTTCCACCGGGTCGATTCCGCCGTCGGCCAGCCGCGACACCTCGTCCTCCAATTCGCGTAGCGCGTGATCGACCTTCTCCCCCGAAGTGCCGAGATAGAAAAAAAAGCATCCTCCGCCCGCTCCGGCGATCATGGTCGGACCGACATAGTAGACCAATCCCTGCTCTTCGCGAATCCGGCGGAACAAACGCGATCCCATGTCTCCCGTGGCCTCGCTGACCATTTCCAGCGCCGGCAGATGCGGGTCGCCGAGCCCGCCAAACGGCCAGGCCAACACCACCGTCGCCTGCTCCTTTTTCATCGCATGCTCGACCAACGCACTTTCGGTGCTCCCCTTCCGCCGCCCCGGACTGCCGCCGAAATCAAACTCATGCACGCCGCAGGACCGTTTCCACCACTGCCCCACCCCGTCAATCACGCGATTGCGGTCGAAGGCTCCGGCCACGGCGAGCACGCCATTGCCGCCGTGCAGCAAATCCCGGCGCGCCTGCTCCAGGTCGGCTGCCGTGAGCGCCGCCAATCCCTCCACCGTGCCATCCCCCGGGGTGGCATGCGGTGTGCCCGCCAGTGCGAGCCCGCGCGCCTTGGCAAAAGCCCAGCGCAACGGATCATGATCCCTCTCGCGCAACCCGGCCAAGCGCTTCGCCCTCTCGCGCTCGATACCCTCTTCGGGAAACGACGCTTCCTCAATCACCTCCCGCACCGCCGCCAAGGTGATATCGGACGCCTCCGCGAGACCGTGACATTCAATCGTGAACAAATTGTTACCCGATCCGGCTTCCAAACTTCCTCCAGCTTCCTCCACATCGCGCATCAGCGAGGCCGCATCACGTTTTCTCGTGCCTTTGAGCAACGAGCCGCCCAGCCACGAGGCCAAGCCAGGGCGGAAGCGTGTGTCCGCCGCCGCGCCGCCACGAAAGCAGGCATGCACGCTGAATATCGGCAGGCGGTCGTCCGGCACGAGCAGCACCTTGCCGCCGCCGGGCAGGCCGACCAGCTCTGGATCGCGGCCGCCGACTCGTGCCGCCGGCCGTGTGGGTTTGCGCCGGGCCAGCACCTCACGCGGCAGCATCAGCGACTCCACCCGCCGCTGGGGCGGCAGCATCTCCGCCGCTGTGGCACGGATTTTCTCGGATGTCAGCTCACGTAAGCCCGCCGCATAGCGATCCCAGAAATCCAGCGAACCACTCTCATGCCACCCCAATCCCAACGAACCCGCCATCCCGGAGCAGGTCGCAAAGCCATCGTAAAAGTCGGACAAACACTGCTTCTTCGCCTTGGATAGCTCGTCCTCGGTGATCCCGTCCTCAGCCAGCCGCCGCACCTCGGCCAACGCGGCCTCGCGCAATTCATCCTCGCGCCCAGGCTCGCAAGCAGCGCCGATGAGGAACGCGCCATAGGGTCCGAAGGTAAGCAAGCTGCCACTCACCCCGTGGGCGACACCCAGCTCCTCGTGCAATTTTTGATGCAGACGCGAACTTTTGCCCGAGCCCAGCAGCCCCGACAACACACCCGCCGCCGGAGCCGAAGGATCGCTGCCGCAAGGTGCCAGCCAGGCCGCCTGCCAACGCGCCAGGTCCGTCGTGAACCCCATCGTGTGTTGTCGCGGCAGCAGCGGTGCCGCCGCCCCGCCGTAATGAGCCGGACCGCCCGGCATCGCCGGCACGCCGCCGACCAGCTCGCGGACCATTCCGGCCACGGCTTCCGCATCCACATCCCCGGCCACAATCACGAACACCCTCCCTGGAGCATAACGGCGGCGGTGAAAGTCCAACAGGTCCTCGTGTCGCAGACGGTCAAAGGCCTCCAAATGCCCGATCACCGGAAACTCCGCCGCACAGCCAGAGAACAACTGCTCCATCGTCGCGTGAAACAACACCGAACCGGGATTGTCGCGCCCCATGGCAATCTCCCGCCGCACCACCTCTTTCTCGCGCTCAAACTCATCCTCCGGCAGCTTCGGAAAAAACACCAACTCACCCAGCACCTTGATCGCCTCCGCCACTCCCGCCGCCGGCAAATCCGCATAATACACCGTGCGGTCATAAGTGGTGTAAGCATTCATCTGCCCGCCCGCATCCTGGATCGCCGAGGCCGCCTCACCAATGCCAAACGAACGCGTCCCTTTGAAGACCATGTGCTCCAGCAGGTGCGCCATGCCAGAGCCAGGAAAATCCGCTTCGTCCATGCTGCCCGTACGCACCCACACTTGCACCGAGGCCACCGGAGCCGTGCGCTCCGGCACCACAATCACCCGCAGGCCATTGTCCACGCACTCCACCAGTGCCCGCTCTGAAAATCTCAAGAATCCTTCATCCATAGCGCGCAAACCTGCGGCAAACCACCCGCCGCGCAAGGTGAAAGGCAGGACGCAACCCGCAACCCCTAAAGAAATTAAATCCTGGCAAAATCCACGCCCACCACCCCAAATCCTGCCATCACAGCTCACGCAACGCGCAGCGCCTGTTGAACCCCCTGCAGCGGCGTCTCTATGAGCGCCGGACTTTTCCCGAGAGCAGGAAACGGGTGCAAGTTTTAGCTAACCACTGATTCCTGGGTGGCTCTCTTCCGGACCGCGGATCTTTAGTCCGCCCGTGTGATGTGCCACCCGCAAAGCAAACGCCACGCAATCGCGCGGTGATGAGGTAATTGGCCAATGGGGAGCTTGCAGATGGGGGAG
>SLCJ01000169.1 GCA_007125835.1 Verrucomicrobiales bacterium
ACCCCTCACGCCAACTCTGTCCCCCCGCCCCCAAAAACCACCCCGGACATCGCGTATTTTCCGAAATTTCGCGCGCCGATGCCGATCCGGCAGGAAAATCTTGCTTTCAACCCCGCTTCCATGTTTTCCTGAATTAGCGGGGAGCGAAAAAGAAAAGTGCGTATACTACCCACCGCGCCATGCCGCAAATCCAAACAAACCCATTGTCCAACCATGAGCAACACGCCTCCTACCTCCCACACCCGACTTCTGAAATGGGTGAACTCGTTTGTCGAACTCTGCCAACCGGACTCCGTCCACTGGTGCGACGGCTCCGAGAACGAAAACACCCAACTGTGCGATCTGCTCGTGGAAAAAGGGGTGTTCACCCGCCTCAATCCCGAGAAACGTCCGAACAGCTTCCTCGCCCGTTCCTCCCCCTCCGATGTAGCACGTGTCGAGGACCGCACTTTCATCTGCACCCGACTGAAAGAAGAGGTGGGCCCCACCAACAACTGGGCCTCCGCAAAGGAAATGAAAAGCCTCCTCGCGGAGAAATTCAAAGGCTGCATGAAGGGGCGGACCATGTACATTATCCCCTTCTGCATGGGACCAATCGACTCCCCGCTCGCCAAAATCGGCATTGAAATCACCGACAGCGCCTATGTCGTAATCAACATGCGGATCATGTGCCACATGGGCTCGCACGTGCTCAGACGCTTGGAGGACGAGGTCGCCGGAAACGTTCCAGTCAAACGATTCGACCATGGAGACTATGTCCCCTGCGTTCACACCGTTGGAGCCCCCCTCGAGCCCGGGCAGGAGGACGCCTCCTGGCCATGCAACGAAGAGAAATACATCTGCCACTTTCCCGAGACTCGCGAGATCTGGTCCTACGGCTCCGGATACGGCGGCAACGCCCTGTTGGGCAAAAAATGCCTCGCGCTCCGCATCGCCTGCACCATCGCTCGTGAATACGACTGGATGGCTGAGCACATGCTCCTTCTCGGCGTCCACGCCCCATCCGGCGAGAAAACCTACGTCGCCGCCGCATTCCCCTCCGCCTGCGGAAAAACCAACATGGCGATGATCGTTCCGCCCGAAAAATTCCGCAAAGAAGGATGGAAAACCACCATCGTCGGCGACGACATCGCCTGGATCTGGCCCGATGAGGACGGCAGGCTCCACGCCATCAACCCCGAAACCGGTTACTTCGGGGTCGCGCCGGGCACGTCATACAAGACCAACCCCATCGCCATGGACAGCATCAAGGAAAACTGCATCTTCACCAATGTCGCCCTCACAGACGACGGAGACATCTGGTGGGAGGGCATGGACGGCGAACCGCCCGCCCACGCCATCGACTGGAAAGGCAACGATTGGACGCCGGAAAGCGAATCCCCGGCAGCACACCCCAACGCCCGCTTCACCGCACCGGCCGCCCAATGCCCCACCATCGATCCCGAATGGCAGAACCCCAAGGGAGTGCCCCTCTCCGCCATCATCTTCGGCGGCCGCCGCCCCACGACAATGCCATTGGTTTACCAGTCGTTCAATTGGTCCCACGGCGTCTACATGGGCGCCACCATGGGCTCCGAAACCACAACAGCCGCCATCGGCCTCGCAGCTGGTGTGCGCCGCGACCCCATGGCCATGCTGCCCTTCTGCGGATACAACATGGGCCAATATTTCCAACACTGGCTCAACATGCGCAACAAAGTCAGGGAAATGCCACGCTTCTTCCACGTCAACTGGTTCCGCCTCGACAAAAATGGCAAATTCCTCTGGCCCGGCTTCGGAGAAAACATGCGCGTGCTGAAATGGATCGTCGACCGCTGCCACGGCCACGCCGGGGGCCACGAAAGCGCCATCGGCTGGGTCCCGCACCGGGAAGAATTCGATCTAGATGGCCTGGACAACTTCACAGAGGAAAAATTTGCAGAAGTGATGAAGATCGATCTCGAAGAGTGGAGGGCCGAATTCCTCTCCCAGGGAGACCTTTTCCTCAAACTCTACACCACCATCCCGAAAGAAATCGTCTTCCAACGCGAACTCCTCGCCGGACGCCTCTCCTGAACGCCTGGCACCTCCTCCTCCCAAGGGCCGCCACGCCCACACGCGTGGCGGCCTTTTGTTTGCCGCCGACTACAGGGCTTGACCCCTTTTCTTTTTGTTGTTGCAGGCCAAGGGTGCCTCGGAATGGCAAATCATCGGAAAACCGGGCCACGGAAGCGCTCGCTCAGAGCGGCCCTTGCATGCGCAACTCGCCATGGGAATCAGTGCCCTCGCTGCCCCGAATCCGCGCACGAAGGAGGTATTCCACATCCGGGTTGTGAGTTTCGAGCGCGAGCCGGAACACGACATCGTTCATCCGATTTCCGCTGAAGGCCCGGCGCTCGTCCCGGGCCACCTCCCTGCCGTCTTCAAGCAAAGCCAGCGATTCGATCTCTAGGGCATGCGCGCCATGAGTATAAACGAACGCGACTTCCCAGATCCCCGCCCCTGACAATCGCCCGCCCGTGGAAAATTCGACTTCGCCCCACTCGGCACCCACCTGCTCCGGCGTCCACTCGTCGATCTCCACAAAATTGAAAAAATCTCCCCTTTGATAGGCGGTGGCCTGGTCGCGGGCATAGCCGATCCCCAGAATCTCCCAGCGCGCTGCCTTAGCCGCAAGGCGCTCGCGAAACGACGCGAAATTCTTGCGCCCTGGCTCGGTCCAACCCACCTCCGCATACGCGGCAATCCGCGGATACACTTGATACTCCATCCGCTCCACCGTCGGGATCCACTCACCCCACATCTGGGTGCCAAGTCCGAGAATACGTTCCTGTTCGGATGGCGAGAGCCCCTGGAACATAGGGTCGAACGAATAAGCTCGCTCCAGCGAAATGCGGCCGTAGCCATAGTCGAGGTAAGTGTCGCTGTGGTTGGAATTCACCACCGAATACCCGCCATCGATCGCCCGGCGCGCCTCGTTCGTGCCGCCTTTCCAAAAGTGAACAACCGTTCCGGGTGCCAGCGTGGCAGCACTTGCGGTTTGTCCGTCCTGCAGAAAACCATGGAGGTCGCCGCCGAGAATTTCGTTCCAGCCCATCGCCCGCCGCCCGCGCTCCTCAATCATCGCCGCCACCCTGTTGGTAAAATAAATCTGCACGTCGGCCATGGTTTCCAACCCCTCACGCTCCATCAAGGCCGCCACCTCTTCACTCTCCCGCCAGTGATTGAATTTCACCTCGTCGCCTCCCAAATGAATCACAGGCCCAGGGAACAATTCCGCCACCTCGTCAAAAATATGGCCGATAGCCTCGTAAACCCGCTTGGAAGCAGGATTGAAGGTCGGCTCGTGCTTGCCAAACCGACCCGGAACTTCAATCTCCTCCTCCTTGGTGCCCAGCCACGGATACGCCGCAACCGCCGCCGACGCATGGCCCGGCATGCCAATTTCGGGCACAATCACAATGTGCCGCGCCGCCGCATACGCCACAATCTCCCGAATCTCATCCTGAGCGTAAAACCCTCCGTGTGGCTCCCCGGAATACTGTTCGCTGTTCCACCCGCCGATCTGACTGTCGCTACGCCAGGCACCCACCTCGGTAAGCCGGGGATACTTCAAAATCTCGATCCGCCAGCCCTGGTCATCGGTAAGGTGCCAGTGGAACACGTTCATCTTCAAGGCCGCCATCTGATCTAACAGCCTGCGAACCTCGTCCCCACCTTTGAAATAGCGTGATTCATCCAACATAAATGCCCGCCAGGAAAAGCGGGGGCGGTCGCGGATCTCCACCACCGGCAACACCCACTCCACATCACCTGGCGGCTCTGCCGCAGCAATTTCAGGCGGCAGCAGCTGGCGCAGCGTCTGGATGCCGTAAAACACCCCCGCCGCCGCCGCTCCCCGCACCCACACGCCCTCTTCCGCATCCACACGCAATTCGTACCCCTCCCCCCCAAACTCCTCAAGCAAGCCCTCGTCGATCTCCAGCCGAATGACACCTTCCCCCTCCCCAGCATCCACACCCTCCCGCCGCACCGGCTCCGCTCCCAATGCAGGCGCTAGGATCGCAGCCAAGTGCTCCGCCTCGTTGCGCAATTCCGGTGGCGCCTCGATCAAATGCCCCGCGACAACGGCGAAACCGCCCTCACCCAGGGAAACCTCCTGCGGAAGCGGAATCACCGGCGGATCACCCCCCGGAAAACCGGAGGAGTAGGCTGAAAGAAAAGGCATCATAAAAAGGGCGCCCGCCACAAGGGCGCAACGGAGCGGATTCGATCTGGAATGTTTCATAGCTTTCCACCTGCAGGCGGGCGGCAACCATAACGCAAGACGCGTCTCACCCCTTTCAAGATCGGGATCGCCATTCCCGGAACACGCCCCAAAAACGCCCAGGCAGCTTGGCGTGGTTCCAAAAAAAATGCCAAATATGCTTGCACGTGCCGAACACGGAGCGTAAAGTCCGCCGTTGTCCGCACTCAATCCCTGCGGAAACGCCAGTCAGTTCCGTTGGCAATCCGCCCTCGGAGACGACAACCAACCAGAGACCAATAATGAAAAACAAGACCATCGCATCCGTTGTCGCCCTTGGCCTCGCCATGGGTGGAACCGCGTTCGCAGGCACCTACTCGCCCGCGCCCGCCATCCAAACCACCGGCACTTCCGGCATCGAATCCACCATCAGCCTCGGCTACGATCACAAGTACGAGTTTCGCGGCTTTGACTTGGGTGATGACCTCGTGCGCGCCGAACTCGGCACTTCCGTCCCCCTGTCCGACACCGTCACCTTCGACGCCTCGGCTTGGTACGGCACGCTGTATGACGGCAACTACAACGAAGTCAACCTCGTCGGTGCCCTCACCAACGACTTCGGCTTCCTCCAGGCCGGCCTCCTGTTCCGTCAATACTTCTACGACGGTGCCGGATCAGACAACAACGAGCTGGGCCTGATCCTCACCTCCCCCGCCTACGCCGGTGTGGTGTTCAACCTGGACAGCTACTACGACTTCGACGCCAGTGGCTGGTACTTGGAACTCGGTGCCAAATACGAGCATACGCTCACTGACACCATCAGTGCCGTCCTTGGTGCCGGCATCTCGTATCAGAACGACTACGCCTTCTCCGGCAGTGCGTGGCACCACATCTACGTCGGTCTCGGCCTGCCGATCACCGTCACAGAAACTGCCACCTTCACCCCACACGTGCGCGGCATCTTCACTCTTGACGATCTCGACACCCTGCAGAGCGACTTCGTGGTCGCCGGTGCCAGCCTGACCGTCACCTTCTAATCGATTCCGGGAACACAAGTTTCCCGGTCTTGGTTGAATTGGTTCTTCAAGCCCCCGTCGCTCCAAGCGGCGGGGGCTTTTTGCATCCCACAACAACTTTTTTGACCTGGCCTGTAAAACTAAGAAACCAAAAATCTTGACCAGGTCTGGAAAGTTTTTCTCATCCGGAGCTGCGCGCCGCCTGTCCATCACCACGTTGCCGGAAGCGAGCGGGCTGGAGTCACGAATTGTCGGACGTTCTTGACCTGGCCGGGGGGTTCCCCTTACAATGGGGGATGATGGCTGGCACGCATTGCAAGAACATGGACACGGACCCTGAAAGAATGAGAAATCGAAACAATCCCACCGGTACCCGGATCGCAACCACCTTGGCCATGGCCGCTTTTTGCGCCCTGCCCTGCGCCGCCGCCGGGGAGGAGCCGACGGCCGTCTCATGGATCGAGAAAACCGCAAACCCGCTTGAAGACACAGCGGAAATGATCACCGCCCTGGTCGCCCGGGCCGACGGGCGGCGGCTCGTGTTGCTTGGCGAGTCCACCCATGGCACGCATGAATACTATCACTACCGCGACCAGATCTCGCGAGCGCTGATCGAATCCGGCGGAGTCCGTTTCATTGCGGTCGAGGGCGATTGGGCCGCCCTCCGCCCGCTCAACGAGTATGTGGCGGGGCGAACCGAGGGCGACGCCACAGCCTCGGCCCTGCTCTCGCGCCTGAGCCGGTGGCCAGCCTGGATGTGGGGGAACGAGGAAACCGCGACCCTTCTCGAATGGCTGCGCCAATGGAACCGACAGCGGCCCGAGGGCGAGCGGGTTTCGTTCGTCGGGATGGATGTATATTCCCCCTGGCAGGCAGCGGACATGCTGGCCGAGTGGGCGAAGAGGCATTTCAACGAGGGGGAGGCGGAGGAAATCCGCTCCGACCTCGCTCACTTCCTCCGCCATCGCGACAACGAAAGAGCATACATTCAGGCCAATCATCCCAACCAGGCGGCGGCACTGGCCGCCTACAGCCGCATCGAATCAAGGCTGGCGGCAAAAGCGGAAGAGGGCGACGTGCCTGATTGGGACATGTTTGCCATGGAGCAGAGCCTGCGGGTGGTTCGCGGCGCGCACCACCATTTCATTGGCATGGCCATCCCCGGGGCAAGGTCCTGGAATTCGCGGGTCGAGCACATGAAAGGCACCGTGTCGGCCCTATTTGGTTTTTTCGGCGACGGGGCGCGTGGCATCGTCTGGGCACACAACACACATATAGGCGACGCACGGGCCACAGCCATGGCCGACGCAGGCCAGATCAACATCGGCCATTTGGCGCGCGAGCGCTGGGGGGCTGAAAATGTGTTCGCGTTGGGCTTCGCCACCCATCGCGGCACCGTAAAAGCCGGTCGCGAATGGGGAGGCGCGCGTATCGCCATGGATATCCCCGAAGCGGCGACCGGCAGCATCGAGTACATTCTCAACCGCCGATTCCCCGGCGGTGCCTGGCTCTGCTTCGCCGATCCCCCCGCCGCCGCACGCCAGGACGTCGTCCACCACCGCGCGATCGGTGTCGTCTACCGCCCGGAAAACGAAGCCGGCAATTACGTGCCCACCCGTTTGGGTGAACGCTACGACGCACTGATTTTCTTCCCCGAAACACGAGCATTATCACCCATTGATCCCTGAAATGTCACACGCCTTACGCTCATCCCACACCATACTGACCCTTGCCTTCGGGTTCCTTTTCGTCGCAGCCGAGGCTCGCTACGCCGATGCCGCAGGCCGGGCACCCGAAAACGACGCCCCGCAAGAAACCACAGACCGGGATGCCAATGAGGCCGCACCCGACAGAGAGGAGGAACGCATGCGAATGGTTAAAAAACAAATCGAAGGCAGAGGGATTCAGGATCCCGAGGTGCTGCGCGCGATGCGCGACGCGCAACGCCACCTTTTCGTCCCCCGCGGCCTGCAACGCCACGCCTACGAGGACAGACCGCTACCCATCGGCCATGGCCAGACAATCTCCCAACCCTATATCGTCGCCTTCATGACCGAGGTCGTGCGCCCGCAGCCAGGCCACCGGGTGCTCGAAATCGGTGCGGGTTCGGGCTATCAGGCTGCAGTTCTCGCCGAGCTGGTCGATCATGTATACACCATCGAAATCATCCCGGAACTGGCAGAGTGGGCCAAAGCCCGCCTGGGAGATGCGGGTTACCGGAATGTGTCGGTCAAACAGGGCGACGGCTTCCACGGTTGGGAGGAGCATGCTCCTTTTGATGCGATTGTCGTCACCGCCGCCAGTCCACACATTCCACCCCCACTGATCGAGCAGCTTAAGGATGGGGGACGCATGATCATTCCCGTCGGCACGCCATTCCGAACCCAACAGCTGGTGCTGGTGGAAAAACAGGACGGCGAGGTCTCCACACGCAACCTGCTGCCGGTGCAGTTTGTCCCCTTCACCCGGGCACCCGATGCCGCCAGAGACTGACTCTGCCGACCTCCGTACCTCCGCTTCCGGAATCTGGCGCACCGGATGGCGCGGACATGGCGCGCTGGCCCTCGCATCGGCGGTGCTGATCGGTCTTCAGCTCGCGCTGATGGGCACACTGTCGAACTCTCTGGGCCATCACCTCGCCTATGTCGTCATCTCGCTTTCGCTCCTGGGATTTGGAGCGAGCGGCACGTTTCTGTTTCTCTGGCAGGCCGGCACTGGTATCCCTGCAGCGCGGCTGTTTTTTCCCGCCATCCTGCTGCTCGCGCCAGCCATTGCCTGGCTGCCTCACCTGCTCGTCGCTCCGCTGGGCGACCTCACCATCGAACTGTTGCGCGAAGAACCGACCCAGTGGCTGCGGCTGCTCCTACTCGGCGTGATTGTCCTCCTGCCCTTTTTTCTCGGGGCCGCGGCCATCGGATGCGCATTCACCGCCGGAGCCGAACGCATCGGCGGCATCTACGCAGCCAATCTCGGAGGCTCGGCGGCGGGAGCCCTGGCCGCCCTCGGGCTACTGCATCTCCTCCTGCCTGAGTCGCTGTTCACGGGCTTTGCCGCCGCCGCGTGGGTGGCCGCATTGATCGCCCTGCCACGAGGGCGCGGACCAATCCTAGCGCTGGCGGCAGCGGCGCTTCTCTCGGCGGCACCCGCGTTTCTCGGTCCCGCCGATCCTCCGCGCTCGTCCTACAAAGACATCAGTCGTGCACTCCTTCTGCCGGACGCCCAAGCTACACCCGCGCAGCCCCACCCCATGGGACGCATGGAGACCGTTGCCTCCCCCGCTATGCGTCATGCACCCGATCTGAGCCTGCGTTTTACCGGCCATCTTCCCACTCCTCCCTCGATATTCATCGATGGCGACGGCGCAGGCGTTCTCCTCCGGGCAAACGATGTGGGAGCCAATGCCATCGAACACACCCCGGAATGGCTGCCTCACGCCCTGCTCGACAGTCGGCACACGCTGCTGCTAGCTCCGGGGGGCACGCCATCCATCCTTCGCGCAGTGGCAGCAGGCTCCTCCGCGCATGTCGTCGAATCACACCCGCAAGTCGCCTCGGCCATGGCCGCCACACTGAAGGAAACCGCCGCCGCACGTATCGTCCCCGGCATATCTCCGCGCGCACTGCTCTCGCGCGGCCACGCCGGTCTGGAAAATACCGACATCCCACAGCCAGACCTCATTGTATTTCCCGGGCAGGGTGCCTTTGGTGGCCTCTCCGGCCTGCATGCCATAGGCGAGGACTTCCTGGCCACATCGGAAGCCGTCGCCTCGGCTCTGGATCTGCTCGCGCCAGGCGGCCTGCTGGCTTTCCATGCCTGGCTCGACGAGCCACCGCGCCGCGTACCCCGCTTGGTTAATCTCGCCGCCGCCGGGCTGCAAGCGCATGGAGCAGAACAGCCCGGCCCACACCTCGCGATGTTGCGTGGCTGGGGATCCGTGGCCCTCGCAGCCTCCCCTGAGCCACTCACAGCGGAACAAATCGGGCAACTCGAAAGGTTCGCCCAATCCGCCGGATTCGATATCTTATGGCCGCCGCCCAAAGACGACCAAACAAGAGAATTACTCCACAGCGATGCCGACGACATCCTCATTCAGACGATTGCAGGCCTGCTCGGTCCCGACGCGGAACAACTCCGTCGCGAACACCCCTTCGCCATCCACGCCCCCACCGACAACCACCCATTTGCCAGCCAGTTCCTGCGCCCGGGCGAAATTCCCGGGGCGTTCGCCTCGCTCTTTCGGCACGACCCGCGCTTTACGCAGTTATCAATGAGTGAACTCGCACCGGCTTTCCTGCTCGCCGTGCTCGCCTTGCTGACCCTCGCCTCCCTGCTGCTGATCCTCGCCCCAATGCTCCTCACGCGAACCAAAGATGGACCGCGTTCCTTCACTCTCCCCTATTTCGCCGGGCTTGGCGCCGGATTCATGTTTCTTGAAATCGCCCTCATCCAGCGGCTCACCCTTGTGTGGGGCAGCCCCGTCCACAGTGCGGCCGCCGTGATCACCGCAGTGCTACTTGGCATGGGAATCGGCAGCGCGCTCTCACGCAATCTCGCCGCCACACGCCGCAATGCATTCCTCGCCACCCTGGGCGTCGCTCTGCTGGCCCTTTGCCTCCTCGCCGCTGCCGCCCCCGCCACCCGGGCCCTGCTCGAACTGCCCCACAGCGCATCCTTTGCAGCCGGCCTCACACTTCTTGCCATTCCTGCAATCCTATTAGGAATCCCCTTCCCCATTGGCCTCCGCCTACTCAAAGAGCACGCCGAAAATCACATCCCATGGGCTTGGTCGATCAATGGATTTCTGTCCGTGCTCAGCGCCACCGCCGCCGGACTTTTCGCCATGACATTCGGATTCTCCTTCCTGCCCGTCGCCGCCGCACTGGCCTACTCTCTTGCCGCCGCCGCCACCCTCACCCTCCCCCGAGGATGAAGAACCAAATGGGCAAGCGCAAAACTCCACCGAATCCTCCTCTGAGCCGCATCCTCGCCGATCCCTGCGATCTCCCACAGGGATCGGCACCAGGCCCGGCGCGTTAGCCAGGCCTGGCACATTGTCCTCCTTCGCCTGGCCCGAGCCTGAACCTTGCATCAGAACCAAACAAAGCAGTGTGATGATCGGGTGGATTGATTTCATGGCATTCTTTCGACTCTCGCCTGACTTGCAGCCCTATTTGCGGGCCAACTCGATTTCAACCCGGAGGCGTGTAGACTCTGGGGGAACCGGGCACAAGGTTGTTCTGGGTATCAAACTCCGTATTCCGATCATTCGGTTCAGGATTGAGGTACAACCACATTGTAAGAAATCCGCTCGTCTCTTTGCCTCCATAGGATAGGCCATATTCAATCGGCCCTAATATCTTCCCATAATATGCTTGCACGACTTCACCAGTCTCATCTAATTCGGTTCGCACTCGGAAAAAATATCCCTTTTTTCCCAATTGGCCTTCACGACGATATCCGGCATCTTCCATGATTAGGCGTAGATCGAGTTTGCTGTGACTGTAATCTGTCACAGGTGCCTTTCGTGGGAACAAGAAGTCACTATCCGGAGCTGGCAGACTATTCACCGGATGGAACCCATCATTTTCATTTCTAAACCGGATGGCTGCACTCAGAACATACGGCAATTCACCTTCCGTAGTTTGATTCATCCTCACCAAAAGATCTGCATCCTGGCCTTCGCCGTACGGTGGCAACCAGTCTCCAATAAATAGATCATAAGCCACCTCCTCACCTAGCACTGGAATTGAAACCACTGCCCTGGAATATGGCCTCACGATCATTGGGATCGGGTTGCCAATTCTCCGCAGGACGACTTTCATCTCGGGATTCCACGGCCGGAGGCCTTCGCGATGGATTTCATCGTAATCGCGCGGATCGTTCTCGACTTGCGGAAATTCGGGGCGGCTCCAGTAGAATCCATCTTTGGTGATCTTAAT
>SLCJ01000321.1 GCA_007125835.1 Verrucomicrobiales bacterium
ATGTGCTCCATGCACGAAAACACCTCCTCGTCGCTCAGAGCCTCGGCATCCAGCGGCGGCACGCGCACCAGCAGGTGGAAATGATTGCCCATAAGGCACCAACTCACCAATTCCACCCCCGAACCACCCCCCACCATGAAGACAAAGGGCATGCTTAGTCTGGAAGAACTCCACCACAAGGTCCGCGATGGCGAGGTGGAAACTGTGATCGCCGCTTTCCCGGATCTCTACGGCCGCCTGATCGGCAAGAGGTTTGATGCCGATTTTTTTGTGGAGGAGGTGGCCGGGCACGGCAGCCATGCCTGCAACTACCTGCTGACCGTGGATCTTGAGATGCAGCCGGGGCCCGGATGTTGGTGGCCCCAGAGGACTCACCGGGTCATCGCCAGGGCACGCCATATCTGGGACCGGCACTGTTGGCCGATGTGAATCACAACATGCGTCTGATGAATGAAGAAACATTCGGCCCGGTGCTGGGAGTGATGCCGGTGGCGGATCACGAGGTAAGCCAATAAGCTGCCTGCCAATAATTACTTGCTCCATTTTTACCGGTAACAACCGCCTTCCGAAACACAACCCCTTTGGGGTAGAAATTCTGCTATGCGGTGGCACTCGGGGTAGGCCCGCTGCGCGGCCCAACCCCGGGCTCTGGAACAGAATTCCGTTGGGATTCCCGAGGAGCCACCGCACCCACCACCAGCAACAGCGCACCCTCCGTGCGCGCCTACATCCACAATCAAAAAGCGGTCCTCCGTAGCCGTGGCGAAGGAGGGTCCACATTCCTTGATCGCCGATCATTCCCTCCGACGATCAACCAGCCCCGCACGTCGACTCCTATTTTGCTTCCTCATTCGCATGACCGCTGCGGCCAGCGGTCCTACAGTTCGGTCTCATTTGCCCAGGTGGATTTCGCTTCCTTCCCCAAAGGGGATCCGTTTCAAAGCCCGGGGTTGCAGCATACGCTGCTACCCTGGGTCAATCACCCCAACAACACCGCCTACCCCAACGGGGTTTTGTATATACGAGCCGCCACGCCATTCACGCTTCCGCATTCGCCAAGCCCCTGAGGCCAGCGGTTCTCCGATCCCCATCGTTCTCATGTGCTTACCGCCACACGAAAGCGCCAACGTGGAGGCGATCATTGGTCGCCTTCCCGCGAAGCGAAACAGCGACGTGGAAAGCAAATGTCCAGCCAACCCAAGCAAGGTACTTCATCGATTCCAATTCCGGAACTCAGTATTCCTAAGTCTCAACTCATAACATATACTCTCCCCTCACCCGGGCGGACTAAAGATCCGCGCTCCAAAGAGGCCTGCCTCTTCCTCTCTGTGCGCTCTCTGTGGTGTCCCGGCACTTATCCGGGCTACTCAAATTTGCAGAACTCAAATTGGGAAGGCATAGATCGCGGGCATCTATCCCACCGCTGAGAATTGACATCACCCCATCAGCCAACCCGGAAAGGGCCACAGCACAAAGCCCGTGTTTTTAAACCCGGGAAAAGACCGCCGTGAAGAAAATGCGTCCTGAAGGGACGCTGGTGAGGGCCCAGCAACCAAAAAAACCACCCCGCTATGCTCCCCTCAAGCCAGTCAAATTCCATCCATATCAGGATGTCCGAGCATGGTGATCCGCGCCGCCTCGCGCAGGACAATTTGCGGTCCTGCATCGGTGTGCAAAATCAAGCCTCCGGAGTCGTCAATCCCGGAGGCGGTGCCGGTGACGATGGCACCATCCGGCAACTCTGTTTCGATCCTGCGCCCGGCGAGAACATCGCGCTTGGCGAACGAGGTCCGCAGGCCCAGCCAATTTTCGAATGCCTCATCGATCGACCGGCGTAGATGGGAAAGCAGGAGAGAAGCGATCTCGTTGCGCGAGGGGGCATGGCCTGAGGCGAGGGCCAGGGATGTTGCGGGAATTCGAAGGCCGGGAGGAAACGAGCGGGCGTGGACATTGAGCCCGATACCGATCACCACACAGCCCCCGGCACCTGCGGTGACCGTCGATTCGAGAAGAATCCCGGCCAGCTTGCAAGAATCGAGGAGGATGTCATTCGGCCACTTGATCTGGGGGCTGCCACAGGTGGAAATTTCCTCAACGGAGCGGCACACGGCAATGGCGGCGGCCAGGGTGAGGCGGTGCCATTGGGCAGGCGGATGGAAGGGGCGCAGCAGGATGGAAAACAGGAGTGCGGAACCGGGAGGAGCCTGCCATGAGTTGCCCCGCCTGCCGCGTCCGGCCGATTGCTCCTCGGCAAACACGGCCAGCCCGGCTGCCTCTCCCTGAGCTGCGCGTTCGAGGCAGAGGGTGTTTGTCGACTCCGTCCGCTCAAGCACCTCGACACGCCAGAATGAGTCCTCACGATTTGCTGCAACGGAAATCGTGCGGGCGTCCAGCGGGTCGGCAATTCCAGGTTCCATGGTGCGGAGCGGTTAGAGGGTGTACCTAGTTGCGAAAATCCAGACCGATGTCGAGGGCGACCGCCGAGTGGGTCAGCGCGCCTACCGAGATGAAATCGACACCGGTAGCGGCGATCTCCCGAACACGTTCGAGCGAAATTCCGCCGCTGGCTTCGAGCGGCACAGCGCCATCCACGAGCGCGACCGCCTCGTTCATCTGAGAAACGCTCATGTTATCCAAAAGAATGCGATCGAAGCAACCCATGTCGAGAAAACGCCGCACTTGATCCAGCGTATCGGCCTCCACTTCGATCCAGGCTTCGGGATGGGCCTTGCGCAGGGCGGCGGCGGCGCGCTGGAGGTGCTGCGGATCGGAGCTGGCGGCCAAGTGGTTGTCTTTGACCATCGCCGCATCGTAAAGGCCCATGCGGTGATTGGCCCCGCCACCGCACCTGACGGCGTATTTTTCCAGGGTCCGCCAGCCCGGCGTGGTCTTACGGGTGTCGAGTATGGTGGCGGGAAACCCGGCGACGGCATCGACGAATCGGCGGGTC
>SLCJ01000199.1 GCA_007125835.1 Verrucomicrobiales bacterium
CCCCGGAAAGGCGGATTCTGCAAAAGTCGCTGGATATCGAGCAGGGCGTGCACTTCAAAAACCGGATGCCCGGAAGCCATTGCGCCGGGTCCCCCCACACCTCCCGCGAAACTCGCATCCGCCCCCTCTCCTCCGGGACCTGCGCGAAGCAGGTGCCCGGCCAGAATGCGGCCGACAAGTTGCTGCCCCGAGAGAGAAAAGTGCACGTGGTCTATGAACACGCCGTCGCCCAAAACCCCGGCCCCTTCTGCGGCAATCAATTCTTCCTCCAGAGGCACATAATATATTTCCCCGGCGTGTTCCGCTGCCCATCCGGCAAGAGCGCTTCGCAAGGCTTCCCGGGCGCGGAAGGGCATGGCATCGGCTTCTTTCGCGGCCCTGAACGCGTCGAGGTCCGTCTCCCCATCCTGCGCCTTTGCAACCGCCCGCAGAAAAAGCAGGTGCGCGTTGTCGCGGGCACCGCCCTTCGACTTGTCCTTCGCCGCCCATTCTTCCAAACTTCCGCCGCCATCCAGCAAGGCAAGTCGCCCCTCGGCGATGCGGGCCGCCAGTTCCTCCGAGTCGGCACTGGCGAAGGGCGGCATGTCGATCAAATTGGACACGGGCTCGACAACCACCAGCGCAGCACCGAGCTTCCCGGCCTGGAGACGGACCACATCCATGTTGTCCACAAAGCGGGCGGCGGTGATGTCGTCCAGCTCCGGATCGGCGGGAAAACGCCGACCCGCGCTCAACTCATCCATGAGCGTCCCCGCCTCCGTGAGCGGAGGCGCGAGCGCGTTGAACAGGGCCTGCGCAAGGCGCGAGGATTTCAACCCAAGGCCCAGCAGCTTGCGCCGGTGCCCGGGTCCGCTGCCAGCTCCAATGGTGCCGTAGTATTCGTTGTGCCCGCTGTATACCAGAATCATGTCCGGCTCGAGCCGCGCCAGCCTGCGTGCGGTGTCGCGAACGTAGTAGCTGCTCATTGCCGAATGTGCCAGATTGACCAGCTCGACATCCCATTCCTCCAGATGCTCGTTCATCCGGGAAGCCGCGACATCCGCAAAGGCATGCCCGCTGAAAAACGGATAGCCCTGGGCGGTGGAACCACCCAGAACCACAATCCGATACACGCCAGGCGGCTTGGGAATCTGAATCAAAAACGGAAGATGCTGCGAGCCCTCGGCTTCGGGTGGAACACCGGTCCGCGGATGAAACCGCGTGTGATACGCGGTGTTCAGCGTGTAACGCCCGGCCCAGCTGGTCTCAGCCACAGGATTGCCGGACACCCCATATCCAAGGCCACGGAGGGCAAGCTCGACCAGCGCCAGCAGAAGCAGGGGCCCGAGCACCAACGCCAGCCACACCGCCGGCCCCACCCAGCGACCCGGTTTTCGAAGCTGTTTCCGGCATGAAGCTGACCTTCCCATGAATTCAAAATAAGGAGCCCTGCGGCATGCAGGAGGCACCCGCTACACCATCCATCGCCTTTCGCCTGAAAGCAAATCCCCGACCGACGGACAAACCATCGGCCGGGGAACTCGCATAAGCGGCCGGGCCCGGAGCCCGGCCGCCCCGGTTCACAGAGCGACCTCGTCCACCGAAACCCGTAGGAACCCTTTTGTATCCCCGGGTTGGATGTCAGAGAGACGGAAACTACGCAGCTCATAGCCAGCCGGGGCGGAGAGCGCTCCATTTCCGTCAAAGGCCGGAGTCAGCTCTTCCACCTCCTCACTCCAATCGACCAGATCGAGACTGCCTTCAATTTCATACACCACACCGTCAATGTCGGCCGAAGGTGTCGGCGAGCCGGCAAACACCGCACCTTCCCGCACCGCGATCGTGAGAACAAACGGGTCACCAACAACCCCGTCACCCGCATCAAAGACAATCGATGTGCCGTTGTTTGCCGGATCCATCGGATTGCCACCCAGCGCGAACTGGATGATGTTCTCCACTCCGGAGCCATCCAGATTCTCAAACGGGGCGGTGCCCGGATCGCCCGGCGTCAGCCCAGCAGCTGTCAACCAGGTATCGTAGGCGGAAGCCGGAGGAGCACCTCCGAGCACCGTGAGCTGACCGTCGCCGGTGAGGAACCCGGGATGAGTGGCCGTGGTATAAACCCCGGGATCCTGCGGCACTCCTCCCACCGTCAGTTGGCCCACCACCGAATCGCTGCCCGCCAGATCCACAAGTCCGGCCTCCACAACCAAATGAAGGTCTTCGTTGTCGACCGGCTGGGTCAAGCGAAGGCGCGAACCCGTATTGAACAGCGTGATGGTCTGCGTATCATCCAGGCCACCTGCGGTGTTGTTCGCCAGATTCCAGCGGTTCCGAATCTCGATAGCGGATGCCGGAAGCTTCTGGTTCAGATTGAACACCGGCTCATTCCCGCCGCTGGCCTGGGTGTTGTTCAGAACAAGAATGCCGGAGAATGTGCTCCCGGCACCTGCAAATGTCATCGACCGCCCTGTGGCACCGCCGGTTTTGTTGATCGTCAGAGTGCCATCACCATACCAAGCGCGATTCCAATTGGTGTTGTGTGTCCAGGCGGAGGACGTGCGGTTGATGGTATTCGCGCCACTCCAGTTGATTCGCCCGTTGAACACTTTGGTGGTCGTATTGCTGGACGAGAGGTTGATTGTAGAGTCGGCGACCTGGATTGCCGTGGCCGGATCGCTGGCCACCTCGTCGCCAATGTCTCCGCCGGTGAAATTGTAAGTATGCGTCACATTCCCAGGCGAGGATCCCGGGAATCCCCAAGTCGCTCCTTCCAGCGCGATCGACTCATTGGCATAGGTTACCGTCGTTGTCGAATTAGGCCCGAACGAATTCAGCGTGGCGTTTTCAACCACCAGCGGACCGGCCCCGGTGGCCTGCTGGTTCGAGCCAATCGAGACGGTGCCGCCCAGCACATTGAATCCATCCGGGAAGATGTTTCCGCCGGACTGGATAAACGACACCAGGCCAG
>SLCJ01000035.1 GCA_007125835.1 Verrucomicrobiales bacterium
CCGGCTGGAGCGACTTCCACATCACCCAACTCATCGAAACCCTTGAAAACGAAATCCCGGCGAACGAAAGGCATCTGCGCGTCTTTTTCGCCACCGACTCCAATGTCATCGCAGGGAGCGCAATGCAGGATACCGCCACCACGAATGCCCCCGCAACCCAGATTGATGAAACCCGCCTGATCCACACGGGAAGGAACCACATCGCCGAGGGTGATGGCGTGCTGGAAGACATCCCCGGACACGGCCCCATACAGGTCGCCTGGATCCGATTCTACAGCGGAAATGCACAAGGCCAGGTCGCGAAAGTCAAACTGCATGACCAGTTTGCGGAGGTGTTGAATGAACTACCCGATTTTGGTGCCAATACTTCACCCTCTCGATGGGCACTTTGGAATACGGGGCAATCAATGACCGAATATCAGATTGCAAAAGGGAAATTTCCCGATCTGGGCCATCCACCACTGTTTGTTTGGGATGCGATTCCGACAGAAGGAGATCAGTTCATTATCGTAAATGATACATTGAGATGGGCATATGTTGAAGATGGACCTCGGGATTACCTTGGCATGCCCGCAGTCATTACAGTGCAAGAAATCCTAGCTGATACGACATTTAGAGATCTGAACTTCAACCACACCCAAACCAAGCTAAACCAAGCGGAAAGTGCGATTCTCGCCGCTGGTGGTGGAAGTGATGCCACTCACTTTATTCCTGATGAATACTGGTGGAAGAAACTTCCTTCACAATAACCCTGATACTCAAGCGATATCATCAGTTCACTTGCGTTAATGGCTCATCATGTGGCTAGGGAACCTGAGAAAATCGATGAAATCAGTGACTGGTAATCGGGCGCGAGTAGCCAGCGTCAGTTGCGCTGATCTCTTCGCATCAGGTTTCCGTCGCGGGTGCGTAAAATTCATTGTGTGTTTTGAGGGCGTTTTGGATGCGTGAGGCGGCAGCGCTGGCGGTGATGCCGTGTTTTTCGCGGAGGCGTGGGACGCCGCCGTGTTCGATGAATTCGTCGGGCCAACCGACGCGGATGACGGGGGTGTGGATGCCCTTTTCGTGTAGGTGTTCGATGACGGAGCAGCCGAAGCCGTTGTGCAGGACGTGGTCTTCGAGGGTGCAGATGACTTTGCATTTGCGGGCGAATTCCTCGATGACTTCGGTGTCGAGCGGTTTGATGAAGCGTGGGTTGATCAGGGCTGTGGAGATGCCTTTGGCTTCGAGCAGGTCGCGGGTTTCCGCGCCGAGTTGGAAGAATGTGCCGAGCCCGAAGATGGCGACGTCGGTCCCTGGGTGGACGACCTCTGCCTTGCCGATGGGCAGGATGCGGCGTTCGGGAGCGACGTCGGTGCCGGCGATGGGGCCGCGCGGGTAGCGGATGGCGATGGGGCCGTCCTCGTAGGCGGCCATGGTGTGGACCATGTCGGCGAGTTCGGTCTCGTCCCGTGGTTGCATGTGGACGATGTTGGGAATGTGGCGAAGGTAGCCGATGTCGAAGAGGCCGTGGTGTGTGGGGCCGTCGTCGCCGGAGAGTCCGCCGCGGTCCATGCAGAGTCGGACCGGCAGATTTTGGATGGCCATGTCGTGGACGATCATGTCGTAGGCGCGCTGCATGAAGGTCGAGTAGATGGCGAGGAAGGGTTTGTAGCCGCGGGTGGCCATGCCGCAGGCGAACAGGGCGGCGTGTTCCTCGGCAATGCCGACGTCGAAGTAGCGGTCGGGCAGCTCTTCCTTGAAGATTTCGAGTTTGGTGCCGCCGGGCATGGCGGCGGTGATGGCGACGACCTTTTTGTCGGTCTTGGCCATGTCGGTGACGGTGCGCGCGAAGATGTCGGAGGCGGTGGGGGTGCCGGCTTTGGTTTCGCCGGTGGCCACGGAATAGGGGCCGAGGCCGTGGAATTTGCCTGGGTTGGCGAGGGCTGGATCGTAGCCCCGGCCTTTTTCGGTGATCACGTGGAGGATCACCGGGTGGTCGCTTTTCTTGAGGAATTCGAGGGTGTGAATGAGGCTAGGCAGGTCGTGTCCGTCGATGGGGCCGAAATAGTGGAGGCCGAATTTCTCGAACAGCACCGAGGGAAGGATTACGTTCTTGGCACCTTCTTCGATCCGCTGGACGAAGCGGCGGGCGTGGGTGCCGGCCACCTTTTCGACGAGGTCGGCGGCCTTGGCGCGGATGGAGGCGAAGGTGCTGCTGGTGACCAGGTCGTTGAGGTAATTGGCCATGGCACCGACGTTCTTGTCGATCGACCATTCGTTGTCGTTGAGGATGACGATCAAGCGTTTGGTGGAGCCGATGTTGTTGAGGGCCTCGAACACGGGTCCGCAGGTGAAGGCGGCGTCGCCGGCGACGCAGACGACGTGTTCGTCGCCGTCGGCGAGGTCGCGGGCGACTGCCATGCCGAGGGCGGCGGAGAGGGCGGTGCCGGCGTGTCCTGCCCCGTAGCAGTCGTGTTCGCTTTCGGTGCGTAGCAGGAAGCCATTGAGGCCCTCGTACTGGCGGATGGTGTGGATGCGGTCGTTGCGCCCGGTGAGCATTTTGTGGACGTAGCCTTGGTGGCTGACGTCGAAGACGAAGCGGTCGATGGGCGTTTGGAAGACGCGGTGCAGGGCGATGGTGAGTTCGACGACGCCGAGGTTGGGGCCGAGGTGGCCGCCGGTGCGGGCGATGCTGTGGACCAGTTTGTGGCGGATTTCCGAAGCGAGTTCGGGCAGTTTGCCGGGGTCGAGGGCCTTGATGTCGTCGGGCGATTGGATCGCGTCCAGTAAGGGTGTATCGCGGGGTTCCGGACTCATGTGGGAGATGCTCGTGTGGCGTGGGGATGGGATGGAGTTAAAACAGCCCGGGAGTGGAATCCGGTGTGTTTTTTTCGGTGTCACCGTTTTGCGGCGGGTCGAGGGGTTCGAGGGAAGGTGGGTTTGCGCCGTCCAGTTTAATGGATTCGATGCGGTTGCGGGCGCGGTCGATGTGTTTGCGGGCGATGGCGAGCAGGGTGGCTCCCTTTTCGTATGAGGAGATCAGTTCTTCCAGCGGCAGGGAGTCCGATTCCATGTGGGAGACGGTTTCCTCGAGTCCGGCCATGGCTTCTTCGAAGGTCGGTTCGGTCTTTTCTTCCGGCTTGGGGGCGGCTTTTTTCTTCACGGTGGGAGAGTGGCGTTGCGGGGTGGCTGGGTCGGCGGAATCAATCATCGTCGGAGCCAAAGTCCGGCAGGATGGAGTCCTCGATAGCTTCGGGTTCATCGGGAGCGCCTTCCTCCATACGGTTGAAGTTGGACCAGAATCCCATTTCCATGCCCATGGGCATGTAGACACCGAAGCGGAAGGCGTCTTCCCGGCGGGGTGTCCTCCTGACGGAGCGCTCGAATTGGGGGCGCAGCACCCAGTATCCCCAGTCGCCGAATTCCGAGCCTGGATTGACGAGTTGGCTGGTGAGGCGGGCGTTTTTGGTTAACGGGGTGAAGTAGATGCCGGCGACCGGATGGCGGTGGGCTTCAAGGAACTCCACCATGTCGTCGAATTGCCCCATATCGCGCGGCAGCCAGCTCGATGTGCGGTCGGCGTACCAGGCGGTGCCCCATGGCATGTCGGAAACGATCACCTCCCTTTCGCTGGTCCAGGTATTCAGGTAGACGATGGCCTGCGGGAGGTAGGGTGGGTAGTTGGGCATGTCCTGGAAGACGCCGGGGCGGAAGAGCGTGCGTGGCATGGTGGCCAGCAGGGGGACGGCGCTGAGGAAGACGAGGATGATGTAGGGGAGGTTTTGCAGCATGGGTGTGTTGGCACCCACGCCGAGGCGGTTCCACAGCACGGCCAGCAGGGCGAGGCCGTAGGCCGCCATGACGGGTGCGAAGAGAATGTGGATTTGGTTGGCGTCGCGCTCGCCGTCCTGGAGGCCGAAGATGGACATGCCGACCACGGCGCAGATCCACATGCCGAGGATGCCCCAGCGGAACAGGGAGATTTCGGGGCGTTTGAAGGGGTGAAGCAGCGAGATGAAAAACATCGGCGCGGCGAGAATGGCGCCGAAGTAGGGGATGAGCTGTTTAAATTGGTCGAGTGAGGTGATGGCGATGCGCCCGGCGAATCCGCGCAGGTCGAGCGTTTCGGAATCGGGCCTGAAATTACGCATGGTGCCGCTTTCGCCGAGGTCTGCGAGGCCATTGTAGATGGCGTAGAAAGCGTCTCCGTGGATGGTGCCACTGACGATGAAGTTGCGGATCAGTCCTGGTGAGATGACGAGGAGGAAGACGAGCCCCATGATGGCGGCGGCCATGCCGCGGGGGCGCAGGGCGAGGGCGGCGAAGGCGAGGGCACCGATGAAGATCCAGATGGTGATCCAGTGGGTGAGGGCGAGCAGCCCGAACATTGCGGAGGACAGGGCGGCCCAACCCAGAGGCGACAGCCCGAGCACTTGGTTTTCGACGGCCCGGTAGAGGAAATACAGGGCGAGCCCGAAGAAAAGAAGCATTAGCATGGTCGGCAGTCCTGTGTGCGTAAATCGCCAAAGCAGGTCGCAGAAAACCATGAGGAAGACGATGACCAGGCCGATCTTGCGGTCGAAAATCCGAGAGCCCAACAGATAGAAGACGAGGATGGACAGCATGAGGAACACCATGGAGGTGCCGGCGATGACGCGGTCCGCTGGATAGATGGTATTTTCCTCATCCAGTTCCAGCGTGCCTTGGAACATGCGGAGCGGGATATGGTTGGCGATGATGCCCAGCGGAGCGTGGTAGGTGTCCTGGAAATTGTCGATCTGAACGCTGCCGCCGATCAAGTCGGCCTGCTCGTTGGCCTGGTAGAGCGAGAAAGGGCGCAGGAACTTTGTGGTCAGGCCATTGCCACGAACCATCTCGCGAGCGATCTGAGCCTGGTCGATGCCGTGCTTGCTGGTCAGGCCGCGGAAGTCGACGAAAAGGTAGAACGCGCTCAGGGCGATCAGGAACACGACAAAGAGGCCGTATGAGATCAGGGTGGCGGGGCTTACGGCGTTGGGATTGTGGGGAGCTGCGGACATGGCGGACGGTTTGGCGTCAAAGATAGAGGGGAAAATCGATCTGAAAACCGCGAAATGCGCAAGTTTGGACGATCGCGGCGGATCAGTCTGTCTCGCTCTCCGATTTGAGTTTGCGGTGGAGTGTGCGGCGGCTGATGCCGAGCAGGCGTGCGGCCTCGGCGCGGTTTTGGTTGGTGCGGGCCAGGGCGGCACGGATGAGGCGGGCCTCGGCGCGGTGAAGATTGAAATCAAGAGAATCCCCGGCGGCGGGCGGGAGCGGCGTCGGAAACTCGTCGGCGGGCTTGATGGGCGGAGGGGATTCGCGGCGGACGGTGGGCGGGAGGTCGCCCGGGGCGAGATCGTCGCCGCGGGCGAGGACGACGGCGTGCTCGATTGCGGTGCGAAGTTCGCGGACGTTGCCCGGCCAGGGGTATTGGAGCAGGGCGTCGCGCGTGCCGGGGGCGAGCGGGCGGTTGGGTTTTTGGTTTTCGCGGGCGAATTCGGTGGCAAAGGTTTCGGCGAGCAGAAGGATGTCTTCGGGCCGGTCGCGCAGGGGAGGCATGCGAAGGCTGACCACATTGAGGCGGAAAAACAGATCCTCGCGGAATTCGCCTTTGGCGACCATGGCTTTGAGATTGCGATTGGTGGCGGCGACGAGACGGACATCGATGGGGATGGGTTTGCCGCCGCCGACCCGCTCGATGGTTCGTTCGCCGAGAGCGCGCAGCAACTTGACCTGGATGGTTTGGTCAATCTCTCCGATCTCGTCGAGAAAGAGGGTGCCGCCGTGAGCCTGTTCGAAGCGGCCGATGCGGCGTTCGGACGCGCCGGTGAACGCGCCTTTCTCATGGCCGAAGAGTTCGCTTTCGAGCAACTGCGGCGAGAGGGCCGCGCAATGCACGGCGATTATGTGGTTGGCGGGGCGTCCGCCGAGGGAATGGAGCGCGCGGGCGGCAAGTTCCTTGCCGGTGCCGCTTTCGCCCTCGATGAGCACGTTCGCCTTGGTGGGAGCCACTTGGCGGATCACGGCCATGACATCTTCCATCGCCTTGGAGCGGCCGAGTAATTGGCGGAAGCCGGCCTGCTCGGTGACTACGCGGCGAAGTTGTTTGTTCTCGGTTTCGAGGCGGCGCTCTTTGAGCGCGCGTTTGATGAGCAGTTCGAGTTCGTCGAGGTTGAGGGGTTTGGTGATGAAGTCCCAGGCGCCACGTTTGACGGCCTCCACGGCGGTGTCGACCGAGCCGTATGCTGTCATCATCACGCAGAGCGGCGGCTCGGGCAGTTTGAGGGCCTTCTCGATCAACTGCATGCCGTCGTCCGCGCCGAGCCGGAGGTCAGTAAGCATCACATCGACCTTGTCGTTCTGAAGCACCGTCATGGCCTGTGCGGCATCGGCGGCGAGGTAGACCTCGAAGTGCTCCTCGAGCGAGAGGCGGAGGCCCTCGCGCGTGTTCTTCTCGTCATCGACAATGAGCAGTGTGGCGTTCATCGGGCGTGCGGGCCGGGTTTGGAGGTTTCTGTTTGCCCGGGAGGGGAGTTGAGTTCGATCACGGTGTCCTGTTCGCCGTGGGAATGATCGCGGGAACCGGCTGCGGGTTCGGCGAGCAGTCGCATGCGCGGACGGATGAAGGGGAGGCGGAGAACGACGGTGGTGCCACCTTCGCCGCCGCTCTCAATGGAGATGTCGCCGCCGTGTTCGCGGGCGATGCGGCGGACGATGAGCAGGCCGAGACCGTGGCCGGAGGACTTGGTGGTGTGGTAGGGGGTGAACAGGCGGGCCATCTGGGTCGGTGTAATTCCCGGGCCGTTGTCGGCAATGGTGAGCGAAGCGGCGAAGTCGTCGAAGGCGGTGTGGATGTGGATTTCGCCAGTGCCGGGTGCGACGGCTTGGGCCGCATTGCGGACCACATTGTAGATGGCCTGTTTGATCTGGCCGCCGTCCATGGGCATGTCGGGAAGTTGGGGCTGCGGCTGGAAGGAAAGGGAGATCCCGCGATCTGCCAACTCGGTGCCGAGGAATTCGAGTGATTCGCGGACGAGGGTGTTGAGGTTGCAGGGTACGAGCGCGGGCTCGGTGGGGCGGACAGCCCCGAGAAACTGTTCGATGATGAAATCGAGCCGCTCGACCTCGCCCTGCGAGGTGCGCAGCAGGTCGGCGAGTTCTTTGTGGAGCGCGGGGTCGCGGTCACGCAATTTGCGGTCGAGGAGTTGGAGGTGGATGGCCAGCGAGTTGAGTGGGTTGCCGAGTTCGTGGGCGACTCCGGCGGCGAGAAGGGTGAGTGCGGACAAGCGCTCGCTTTCGATCATCTTCTCGGTGAGCTGGCGGGTGCGGGTGACATCCCGCACGAGCATCACGTGGCCTCCGGTTTCGCCGCCTTCACCAACGCCCTCGATGGGCGCGAGGTAGAAGTTCAAAAAACGCTCCTCCGGGTAGAAGACCTCCAGGTCGTGGCTGACCACGCCACCGGAGCCGGCCAGGCGTTCCCAATCGAGGCCGCGCACTTTGGCGGGCAGCAGCGCGCCGAGGGCCGAGTCGGGGTCGAGTCCGAAGAGTTGGGTGGCGGCGTCGTTGAGCCAGGTGATCCGGCCGTCGGCGTCGAGGATCAGCACGCCTTCCTGGAGGGCGGCGAAAACCCTTTCTAGCAGCACCTTTTCGCGAGCGAGGCGGGAGAAATGGGCTTGCACCTCGTCGGGGGTGACGCGGTCGAGACGCTCGATCAGCTTGTCAAGGAAGCCACTTTTCATTACCTTGTGCCATGAGTGAGAAAGTATTTCTGGCAATCGCCACGTTTCCGGACCGGGAAACGGCGGGACAAATTGGCACGGCATTGGTGGAAAGGCAATGCGTGGCTTGCGTGAATCTGTTGCCAGGGGCCACCTCGATTTACCGCTGGGACGGACGTGTGGAAGAGGAGCAAGAGGTGGTGGCGGTGATGAAGACCACCGCCGGTTGCCGGCGGATGCTGCAAGAAACGTTTGTCGACCTGCATCCCTATGAATGCCCGGAATTGTTGTTTGTCGAAGTGGACGGCGGGCATGCCCCCTACCTGGCCTGGGTGGCCGCGAATTGTGCGGGCGCAGAGGTGGCGGGCGACGGCTGCGGTCTCAGCGGCTGAGAGCCGCCACTTCCTCTTCGCCGGCGGGATCACCCCCGTCGCCTCCTTCGGAGAGCGGCTCGCCGGTTTCGGGGTCCACTTCCGCGCCGGGCAGCATGTTGGCATGGTTGGCGCGCAGTTCGGAGGCGTTCACCGGGCCGAGGCCGGCGGCGACCCTTTCCTCATAGAGGTCGAGGGCGTGTTGGGCCATCTCCGGGGTGACGATGGAGGCGTCGTTGCCCCAGCTGCGGCGGACGTAGGTCATGACGGCTCCCAAATCACGGGCGGTGAGTCCGGCGGCTTGGGATGGCATGATGTTATTGTAAACGACGCCGTTTACCTCGACCGGACCATCCATGCCGGCGAGGATGATCATGGCGAGTTTCTCGCTGTAGCCGGTGGTCCATTCGTTGTCGTGCAGTGGCGGAAAGCCTTGGGCCGAATTGCCGCTGCCATCGGTGCCGTGGCAACCGGCGCAGACGCCGAAGCGGCGACGTCCGAGCGTCATGTATTCGTCGATCCAGGCGCGTGTGACCTCCTCGGCTTCGACGCCGGGAGGCAGGTGGGGAGTGTAGCCCAAAGCGGTGAACTGCTCGTTGTCGAAGCCACCGCTCAGATTGCCAAGGTAGGCCCCGGCAAAAAGAAGAACGATGGCGGCCAGCAGGAAAGTCCAGAGTGAAACCGGTTCGCGTCCGGCCTTGGGTTCCTCCTTCTCACGGGCGGCGGCGGCGATGTTGAGCCCCTCGTTTTGATCGGGCTCGGGGTTGGGTTCGGGAGGGGTGTTCCTGGGTGTGTCCATGGGTTCGGGATCGTTGCGGTTGGGCACCTCAGTTCTCGTTTTCCGAGGGCTCGGTCTGGCTGTCCTTGCGCAGCGACATGAGGTAGGTGACGAGGGCCTTGGCTTCGAATGTGGGCACCACTTCCCATCCATCGGGAACGGTGTCCAGCGGCAACGCGTTGGCAGAGCGCTGCCCTTGAATTCTACGTTTGTCGAACAGGTGTGAGAACGAAGGCATCACCGACCATGAGTGAAGGGCGCGCGGATCATAGAGGCGGACGAAGATCTCGGAGGCGTCTTCGGTGCGGTAACCGAGGTTGGCGAGGTCGGGGCCGATGCGCTGGAGACCTATGGGAGCGATGGGGCCGACGTGCAGGAAGTCGAGCGGCTGGGTTTCGCGAGGCGTCTCGCCGGAGAAACGCCAGCGGTCGGGTCCGGCGTAGGTTGGGCGGATCACCTGGGTGTGGCATTGATAGCATCCCTGAGCCATGTAGACACGGTGGCCGTGAAGGATCAGCCCGCGCGGCGGGGGCGGGAAGATTTCGAGGCCATCCTCATCGAGGACGCGGGGTTCCAGGGCTTTGAGCGAGCCATAAGGCAGGCCGATGAGCAGCAGCCACGGCAGGCCGAAGGCGACGAAGAGGCCGAAGAAGAACGTGCGTGTATTCATGGCGAAAACGGGTGGAGTGCGGGTCAGCGATCAGGCGCCGGCGGCGGGTGGCGAGGCGGGTTCGGTTTTCTCAACCGGCTCGTGGATCAGCGTGGCGGAGCCGGCTTCCCGGCCTTTGCGCAGAATCATCCGCCACAAGTTGCCGACGAAGACCAAGTTGGAAAGGAAGATGAGCATGAGGGCGATGACCCGGCCGGTGGTGTAGGGTCGGGTGGTTTCGACGACAGCACGCCAGTCAGATTCGAGGTTGAACACCATGGCGCCCTGCCAAAGTCCACCCAGAACGCCGAGCAGGGAAAGAGCGATTGCTCCATACACGGAGAACCAGAACTGAAAACGAAGCTGCTTGGCGGAGAACCACTCGCAGCCGCAGATCCGGGGCATGATGAACACAATGGCCCCGAAGGCCGCCATGGCGAACATCCCGTAGAGGCCGGTGTGCCAGTAGCCGATCACAGCCTGGGAAAATTGTGCGGAGCGGCTGAAGAACAGCAGTGAAAGGGCGGCCCCGATCACTGCAAACACAAGAAATCCCCATTGGGCGGCGACATTGAAACGGAGCGTTGGGCTCATGACTACCATGTCTTCGGCTCCCTTGAGCGTGCGGATGTGATTGATGAACACCAGTAGCGCCGGGATGAGAAACACCAGCAAAGCGGTGCCGGAGACGGCGGGCATCCATGCCGGTAGGGGACCGCCCATCAAACGCTGCATGCCGCTCCACGCTCCGAGGCCGAGCACGCCCCAGAGGCCGAAAAGAGCGATGTTTTCGCTGTGCAGAGGCTTTGCGGAAACCTTGGGAATGAAGTAGTGGGTGATGGCCAGGGTGAGCGGAACGAAGAACAGCATCAACATGCCGCCGACATACCAGGTGGCGATGGCGGTGGACATCACGGCGGCCCCCGGGGACAGGAAGATCAGGACCCAAGCGGTGAGCAGCAGCCACGGGAAGGCAAACAGGGCAGCCAGCAGGAACCAAACCGAGACATACGGCCGAGCCGCGTCGCGCTGCAGGAACATGACAAAGATTTTGCCGGCGATGATTGCGTAGGACAGGAACATCAGCGGGAAGACCCAGCGCGGGAATTCAAGCCAGTCGGCCCCGCTGCCGAAACCGGCGAGAACGCCGAGCACGCCGAGGGTGATGGCGGTGTTCCATGCCACTCCGGCAGTGATGTAGCCGAATGGCCCTCTCACTTCCTGGCGGCAGAGGCGAGCCATCAGCCAGATGCTGATGCCGAGCCCGGCATTGATGCCGAAGCCGTAAACCAGCATGGAAATGTGCATGGGGTGCAGGCGCGGATAGGAGATGGCCGCCCAGTCGCCGAGGAAAGAGGGGGAGAGCAGTTTGATGTTGGCGACGATCCCGGCCAGCATAGCGGCCAGAAGCCAGAAGCCGGCGCTGGCGAGGAAGAAAAGCACCGGCCAGCGTGCGGACAAATCGATGCGCGCGCGGATGGCGGCTTCCTGCGGGGAATCGGTGGCGGTGGTGGCTGCGGTCTCGGTCATGGGTGCGTGGAAAAAAGTGAAATGGGTGTTTTGGGCGGCGGGGATCAGGCATTGCCACCGTCAGCGGCGGTTTCCTCTTCC
>SLCJ01000037.1 GCA_007125835.1 Verrucomicrobiales bacterium
GAAGCTCCTGAGTCACCTTCTCCCATACCTCCTGCATCACCCTTTCCTCGTGGCTGAGATAATCCTCCCACCCCGACTTGTCGACCGACCGGCGCGACATCTCTTCCGGCGCGTGTTTGTGCCACGGTTGCAGAGGCTCGCCCCGCATCGACTGCACCCCGCGCAGCACCAAAAACGTGACCAACCCGCCCAGCATCATCAATCCCACAATCCGCGCCACCCGGCGCAGACGAGGTTTGAAACGGCGCGTCAGCATGACAATCTTTTCCATGGGTGTTCTATTCGAAGCTAATCCGGCCACGCAGCCCGGCCCGCACTCTGCCCCGCCGCCACCATTTGTCAATCCGCTTGGAGCTGGCAAAGCCTCGTGGTAGGTGATGCTCACAAAAAAGCACGCTTCCCCCGTTGGCATCGGCGGAAAAGGATGAAAAAAACAAATTTTTACTCACCCAAGGAACGGCGAACCTCCTTCGCCGATGCGGATGGGGAGAGAATGAAAATGCGCTCCGCCCCTCCCCATTCACTCCCACATCCTCGGACGATGTTGTATCGCCTCTCCTTGATCGAGGTGCAAAAGCCCCCCCACATCGACAATCATTCCCTTCGATCTCCCGCCACCCTCACGCCCCCCAACATAAAAGCAACCGATCGCGCGATCGCGTTTTGGAGTTCGGGTGTCCTCAACCGCTTTGTGGGTGGCGTGGGCAGCCAGACACCCGATCCAATGCTTTCTGGCCTCGACACACCACCCGCGAAAGCTCCAAAGGACTGGAGCACTCCAAGACGCTGCCGCGACGCAAATGCCGGTGCGCAAGGCTACGTGGAGGCGATCACCGGTCGCCTTCCCCGTGACGAGATCCACCGTCTTGACGCGAACGCAAAACCCGCCAAGACTGGTCCCAATGAAATTCGGTTTTTCCTGCGAACACTGATTGCTGCGACATCACCTTTGACAGTGATGTCGCAGATCTTGGTCTCTCGCAAGCAATCGAGGAATTCCTACAAGCAGAGACAGATGAACTTCTTGATGGATCTCTCGAAGTGGAGCGCCGATCCGACCCCGATCTCAAAACAGCACTGCATCACGCTGTCAGACTTGGATGGGTGGAACTCGTCAGAGCCCTGATTCGATCAGGTGCAGATGTGAACGCAAAGGACCGATGGGGAGGCACTCCCTTGCATCGGCTATGCTTTGAAATCTGGCCTGATGAGAATCGACGGATGATCGCCGACCTTCTTCTCGCCGCTGGATGTGTTCTGAATGCTACGGATTCTGGAGGCTGTAGCCCACTATTCCTTGCTATACGTGGCGAAATAGAACGGGATTTTATTTCTTACCTGAAAGAGAAAGGGGCGAAGGTGACCCCATTTTCGGAAGCTCCCGCCAATCTACCCGGGCGCATTGAAGGTCGGGCAATTTCTGATCTTAATCTTGTAGATGCGCTTTTCCTCACATTTGATTTGGTGGGCCGGCATCGCACCGATACATGGAAACGCTTACTCCAAGATCCTCGCAACGGAGAATACTGGATGTTGGATATAGAGGACTTTCCCGAAGAAGAATCAGTATTTGTAGCAACTCGGATTGCCCCGATTCTCGCAAAGTCCGAGTTCGACCGTCTTGTTCAAATGCCCTCCGAATCGAATCCCCGGGACTGACCATTTGTCCAACCATGGATCCCACACCACTCAATGGGCGGCTTTGAATTGACTCATCCCGAAGCGATGCCAGAACGTAGCCGGGGGCCTAGCCCGCCCTGTGGGCGGCACCCCCGGAAGAACGATCTCAGCTACCGCATCCTGAAGGGATGCCAGAGAGCCGCCAACGAGATTCACGGCAACATTCGCACCCGCCCCACCACGCTTGCGTAGCGGAGCAACGACACTCAATGTATTCGAGGCCTGCCAGGTTCGATTCGCAGGCAACCGCATTTGGCAAGCATAAACTTGAAGGCGTAGCTTTGCCGGTGTGAAGAGGTCCGCTCTCTGGGCAACGCGCCCGCAGCCCCATTTGGTGGACCCTGCATGGGAAAATGGGGTCACTAAAATGGGGCCACCTGTTTTCGCCTTGTCTCTTCTTTTCGCCGTAAACCTTTGATTTTCAGGACTTTTTGGAGAGCCGGTTGTCGGATTTGAACCGACGACCTGATGATTACAAATCAACTGCTCTACCACTGAGCTAAACCGGCATCGAGTCCGTCGGTAAAGAGAACCGACGGCGGCATGCGCGGAACTATCCATGCAAATCAGGAAAAATCAAGCGCCGTAAAACTCGGCATGGACCAATCAAGCACGCCAGCCTACAGTCAATCGTGATTCTCGCTCGTTTGGCACAGTCCGCACGTCGGCATCCATGGGAAACGGGGCTGCTTGTTCTGCTCGCAGCCACGCTTGCCGCCTTGTTGCTTCTGCCCAAGCCCTGGAATCCCGAGGCCGCCGATGCCATCGCCGCCGCCACAGAGCGCGACCGCCCACCACCCGTCCAAGCCGCCGTCGATTTCACACTGTGGTGGGCCTTTCTCGGTGCCGCCTTGGTCCTCGCCGCAGCATGGTTCTCCCGCAGGGTCTGGCTCGCGGAAGGCCCGGCCCGCCTGCTTCCCCCACCGCATCCCATTCCCCGCACAGTCGTCGCCGCCATCGTCGCCGCCGTCGTGGGAGGTGCCCTCATGCGCGCGCCCTTGCTCGACCACAGTTTCTGGAATGACGAGGAGGTAACTTTCCAGGACTATTCGTGGGGAACGTGGGAGATCGATGGCGACGGCCAGTCCACATTCCGCCCCGTGCCCTGGCGCGACACCGTCTTCTACAACCGCGACGGCAGCAACCACCCGCTCAACAGTATCCTCACCCGCGTCACCCTGCATACCGCCGCCCTTTTCACCCCGGATCCCCCGGGCCATTTCACAGAACGCTCCGCCCGCACCATTCCCTTCGCCATGTCCCTTGTGGCCATCGCCCTGTTCGGCCTCCTGCTGGCCCGGTCCGGGTGGCCGCTGGCTGCCGTGGCCGTTGTGGCGATTCTCGCGCTTCATCCCTGGCACATCCGCTACAGCGTTGAAATTCGAGGTTACAGCATCATGTTTGCCGCCGTCCTGGCAAGCCTGCTTTTTCTTTTCCTCGCCCTCGAAAGCGGCCACCGCCGCCATTGGCTCGGCTTTGCAGCGTGCCAGGCTGTCTATGTCGCCGCCTTCGGCGGCAGCCTCTACGTAGCACTTGCTGTCAACTTCGTGGCCGCCATCTGGCTCATTTTCCACCCCGCCCGCCGCGCCGCGCTACCCAAACTTGCGGCCTGGTCCGCCCTGTCAGCTCTGCCCGTCGCCATTCTACTCGCTCCCTCCCTGCCCCAGTTCGCCTTTTACCTCGCCCGGGACGAGCCGATGATCACCTTCGGGCCCGGATGGTTCACCGACCTGTTCAGCCACCTCTCCGCCGGCATCCAACCCGCCAATCCCGCGCCAGGCGCAAGCCACACACTCACTCTGGACATGCTCGGCGCCCCACGTCGTGAAATGCTGCTCTACGCAATGCCTGTCGCCGCCGCAGCCGGAATCGCCGCAGCCCTCTGGCGCGCCGCCGACCCCCGCATCCGCTTGCTCGCCGCCATGCTGCCCCTCGCCTTCCTGATCGGCTACTCCCACAACCGTCTCGCCGACAACCCGACTTTTCCCTGGCACCTGATGTTCGTTCTCCTCGCCTTCGCCTTCGGCATCGCTTCGCTGGTCCAGTCCCAACGTATCCTCGCCTCCGGCGCTGCATGGTTCCTCCTCGTCATTCCCTACCTGCTGGTGATCCTGCCCATCGGTCTCCACCTCGGGAAAACACCCCGCCAGCCCATCCGGGAAACCGCCGCCATCCTGCGCGACACAGCTCCCACTTTCGGCATCCGGGGCGACACCGAGGTGATCACTGCCACCTTCGGCACGAGTAACAAAAGACTTCTTACATACGACCCCGCCGCCATACGCATCCGCAACACCGACGAACTGGAAAAACTAGTGCAACGCGCGACCGAGGAGAACAGGCCGCTGCGCGTGGC
This sequence comes from Verrucomicrobiales bacterium, assembly GCA_007125835.1. Taxonomy (GTDB): domain Bacteria; phylum Verrucomicrobiota; class Verrucomicrobiia; order Verrucomicrobiales; family SLCJ01; genus SLCJ01. The sequence continues at coordinate 4,037 of SLCJ01000037.1, forward strand.
TTTCTGCGGTCGGCTCCGTGCGCTCGCTTCCCCACCCCAGGATCCCGTGCGAATACTGGTCGACACCATCGAACTCCCGTCCAGCGGATTCACCCGCATCGGCAATGTGCAGGGTATGGAAGAGCTTTTCTCCTACCATGTATTCGAGTTCCAGTCCGGCGGCGACTGAGACGCTCCACTCTCTTCACTACACGGCTCGCCAGCATCTAAACTGATCCCCTCTCAATTTTCACCATCATGCGCATCACTTCCTGGAACGTCAACGGCCTCCGCGCCATCCTCGGCAAAGGCTTCGCCGACACCATCCCTTCCCTGCAAACCGACATCCTCTGCCTTCAGGAAATCAAGGCTACTCCCGACCAGCTCGACCCAGGCATGCCGGCAGCGCTCGGCTTCGCCCACGCCTTCTACCACAGTGCGGAGAAAAAGGGCTACTCCGGCACCGCCGTGTTCTCGCGGGTCACTCCCGTTCGCGTCTGCTCAGGAATCGGCGGCACCATGCCCGACATAGAAGGCCGTGTCCAGCATATCGAATTCCCCGGGTTTCACCTGATCAATGTCTACACTCCCAACTCGCAAAACGAACTCCGTCGCCTCACTTACCGGATGGAGTGGGACGAAGCCTTCCGCCGCCACCTTGCCACCCTCCAGGAATCCAAACCCGTCGTCTTTACCGGCGACCTGAACGTCGCTCATAAGGAAATCGACCTCGCCCGCCCCGCCCAGAATCGCCGCAGCGCTGGCTTCACCGACGAGGAAAGGGAAGGATTCTCCCGACTGCTCGACAGCGGATTCGTCGACACATTCCGCGAATTCGAATCCGGACCGGACCATTACTCCTGGTGGAGCTACCGCGGCGGTGCCCGCACCCGCAATGTCGGCTGGAGAATCGACTACTGCGGAGCCTCCTCCACACTGCGCCCGCGCCTCCTCGGTGCCGGCATCCGCCCCTACATCCTCGGCTCAGACCATTGCCCGGTCTGGATGGATTTCGACGCCCCCGCAGGATAACTATGAAATCACACTGCATTCGCAGCGTGCTCCTCTTCCCACCGCCTCTCCGCATCCTCAAAATATCGGACACGCACTTTCTTGAACTCCTCCGTGGAATAAAGGGCCAACGGCGGCTCGAGACCGCTCGCCGCAGCCATCCTTGCCAGCACATCCCCGCACTCCTCGCGACTGCGCCCATGCACCATGGTGAACAGATCATACGGCCAGTCAGGATATCGAGGGCGTCGGTAACAATGACTCACCTCATCAAACGACGCGAAAATCTCGCCCGCGCGGTCGCATGCCTTGTCCCCGCCATCCGGCACGCTCCACACCCCCATCGCATTTGCGGCATATCCCGCCTTGCGATGACGCAACACCGCCGAGAATCGCCGCATCAACCCAGACGCCTTCATCCTCTCCACACGATCCCGCAAATCGCCAAACGAAATGCCCAGGCCTGCCGCCATGCGGACAAACGGCTCTTCCACCAAATCCAGGTCTTCCTGCAACGACCGAATCAAGGGGATGTCCCCGGCCACAGGCGGCGCAACCACCTTGCGGGAGGTCCCGGTGAAAGCGGGAGGGCTGGCGGCACCCGCCCGGCCAGACCCATCCCCCATGCGGAAACGCACGCCGATCTTATAAAGCTTCATGGTCGGCAGCGGGCGGGTCGATTCCGCTCCCGAAAGTCGGTGCAACATCCCAATCGTCGCATCGAGACCCAGCAGACTCACCGGCGACACCGCCACCGTATACCATAAATTGAATTCGTGCTCGCGCCGGTAATTGTGGCTCACGCCAGGGTGACTATTGATCACCTCCACCGCCCGCGCGAAACCCGCCTCCGAAACCCGCGCCGCCACCAGCGCCGACCGATACCCCAGCGAGGGCGTGTCGAAAATCGCACTGATCTGGCGAATCACTCCGCTCTCCTTCAGTCGCGAAAGCCGAGCCATCACCTCCTCACCCAACAACCCAAGCCCGCTCCCAAGCTCCTCAAACGGACGCTCCACCACCGGAATCCCGGCCTGAACCTCGTCCAGCAAAGAACGATCCGCCGCATCCGCCAGTCCCTTAGCTACACTCATCTCGTTTTTTCCCTCTCTCGGAAACATGGATAGCCTTGAAAGGCATAAACCGCAAAAAAAACTCCATCCCTTCCTCCGCTACCCGCGCCGGCTTTTGTCATAGTCCATTCGGAAACTACGCCCCCGCAGCGAGGCCTGACGCGCGCTCTTGATCGCCATCTCAGCACAATCCTCTCGCACATCCACAAAGCAATGCCGCGGCATGAGCGTTATCCTGCCCACCGAACCATCCGGAAGCGCTGCCTCCCTGTACAACATCCCAGCCACATCCGAGGCCCGTAACCCATCCTGCCGCCCGAGACTCAAAAACAAACGCGCCATCCCCTCCTCGGCATCACGCGAATTCTCTCGCCGCCACGGAGCCCCCCCCTCCCGCCTTCCCGCACCAACCTTCTCCCGGCGACCCCCACCCCGCGCACGCGGATCTCCCTGGTCCTCCATGCTGTCCTCGGCAATCACCTCTGCTTCTCGACCGTCCGCCTCCCGCATCAGCGTGAACAGCACGCTCGCAATATCACTCGGGGCATGGCCATTATCCAGCAAGCGGTCGAAAGACTCGGTGTGATCCTGAAAATCACCACCCTCAAGCCGCTCGCGAACCAGCTCGTAAAGCCGGTTGCGGCGCCTGCCCTCCACCTCATCCTGACTCGGGATGCTGCGCCGGGCAATCTTCTGCCGGATGTCACGCTCAATCGCGGTAAGCCGGTGAACCTCACGCCCAAACACGAAACTCACCGCCTTTCCACTGCGCCCCGCCCGCCCCGTCCGCCCCACGCGGTGCACGTAATCCTCAGGGTCCTGCGGCAGGTCGTAGTTGAACACGATGTCGATCTCGTCAATATCCAGCCCCCTGGCCGCCACATCCGTAGCCACCAGCAATTCAACCTGCCCTTCGCGAAACCGCTTCACCGTCCGCTCGCGCATCTGCTGGGTAATGTCGCCATGCAAACGGTCCGCCGAATAACCCCGCGCCAGCAAAGCCTCAGTACACTCGTCCACCGCGCGCTTGGTATTGCAAAATACCACCGCCAGCCGCGGCGACTCCATGTCAATCACCCGCGACAACACCTCCACCTTCGAGCGCCCCCGCACCTCATACCAAACCTGCTCCACCGTACCCACGGTCCGGGTGGGGTGCGCCGGCTCGATGCGCAGCGGATCCTTCGCCGCCCGCGCGATCAAACGCTCCACATCCCGACTCATCGTTGCCGAAAAACACAAAGTCTGACGTTCCTCCGGAATCGCCCCCATCAACTCCTCCATCTCCTCGCGGAAACCCATGTCCAGCATCCGGTCAGCCTCATCCAACACCAGGGTCTTCACCCCACCCGTCTTCAGCGTGCCGCGCCGTAAATGATCCAACAGCCTCCCCGGCGTGCCAATCACAACCTGCGCGCCCGCACGCAATCCCCGAGTCTGACGCTCCATGGGAGCCCCGCCATATACAGGAATCGCATTGAACCCCTCCAAGTGTGCACCAAATCGATTCGCCTCCTCGCACACCTGCACCGCAAGCTCACGCGTCGGACACACCACCAAAGCTTGCAACTCACGCCGCCCCGCGTCCAGACGCGACAGCAACGGCAGCATGAACGCCGCCGTCTTGCCGGAGCCAGTATGGGAAATTCCTATCAAATCCTTCCCTTCAAGGGCCGGCGGAATCGCCAGCGCTTGAATCGGGGTGGGCTGCTCGAATCCCTGCTCCGCCACAGCACGCAACAACGGCTCGGGCAGGGAGAATGTGGTAAATGCGGGTGTGTCCATTGGATTGCTTCATGCGCTCGGGAAAGGGCGTCTCCTCGACACCCGCCCGGCGGTCACTCCCGGCCACTCCGGCCGGAAAGCCGACAATATCACCCGGCAATACGATCTTGACAAGCTAAAGCCGCGTGCAAACCTAATCCGTCTTGCAGTCTCCCCATTCCCAGACCGAAAAATCAGCCGCGAATCACGGGTTCAAGGAATGGCTCGGTGTGTGTTCGCTCCTGCTGGCCGGAAATACAAGCCTCCTCCTCCGCAAAGGCGGCATTCACGAAGGGCGCGACGGATTCGCCTTCAAACACCGGCAATTTTTCCTCTTCCCCACCTCTTTCCACGAGGAGACTCACGGCCTCGTGTCAACACCACCTCCACCACCAGGCCCGCCAGCCACTCCTGAAAACGGAGTCACCATCCACGCTTTCGCCCGCGCCCTCACCGCGCTCCGCGTCCGCAACTGGTCCACCGTCGCTCAACTCGCCCCCTTTCACCCTTGGGCAGAAAATGTCGTCCGCGATCGATTCAACTACAGCGAAAAGCTGGAGGCCGAATGCATCTCCATCGCCCTCGTCCGTGTCTATCGCCTCACAACGCCGTGGCACCTCCCCTACGAGAAAAAGTTCGGCGGATGCCGGTCGTGGGTCGATCTTCCACAGCCACCTGCGGCGTGGCACAAATCGCTGACTCCAGTTTTGGACGACAACTCCCACGATCAAAGAGCCGAAAAAATCCTCTCCATTCTCACCCAAGCCACACCCCCGGCCACCCCCCCGCCCGCCAAGTAGCCAACTGAATCTTGCCATGCTTCATCACACCCCACACCGCCTGTCAACAACCGCGAAACACACCCTCACGGCCACGATTTTATCCCTCGTCTGTTCGTCCGCACTCTCAACTGATGATCCCACCGTCCTGATCAACTGGGATTCCCACTGGCACTACCACGACTCAGACGAGGCTGCACCACAAGGATGGCAGGAGAAAGGTTTCGATCACGCCGATTGGAAGTCCGGACCAAGCCCCTTCGGCTACGATACAGCCAACCGCATGGACCGCTGGCCGGAACCACACCCGGAAACCCAACTCCAACCCAGCCTCATCTCTTACGCCTTCAGGCATGCGTTCGCATTCACAGGAGATCCAGCAAACACCACCATCCTCTTCGACCTGATCATCGACGATGGCGCGGTAATCTTCCTCAACGGTGTGGAAGTGGCCCGCACCCACACAATGCCCGAAGGCCCCGTCAATGCATCCACCACCACCGAGCAGGTGGTCAGCATACCGGAACGCCACGACAACGCATTCCGCATCCCCGGCACCGCACTCACCCAAGGCGATAACGTCCTCGCCGTAAGCCTCCACAACCACAGGGAAACCAGCTCGGACATTTGCCTCGCTCTCAGGATGCGGGTGATTGACGAAAAATACCGCAGCGAACCCCCTGGATTGATCCTCACCTGGCAAGAGGATCCAACCACATCCATCACCATCGATTGGCACCGCCTGCCCGAACAAACGGAGGCAACCGAACCAGTCATCCAGGCCCGTCCCCGAGGCACCGCCGATTGGCACGACTTCCCAGCCGAAAGATTTCCCTTCCCCCACTCCGACCGCATGATCGACCGTGTCGAAATTAAAGGCCTGCAACCCAATACCGAATACGAGTTCCGCGGCGACCCAGAATCGCGTACCTACTGGTTCCGCACCATGCCCGCCAAACTGGAACGCCCGGTCACTTTCGCCGCCGGAGGCGATGTCCGACACCGCCGATCCTGGATGGAACAAACAAACCGCATGGCCATGCTCCATGACCCCGATTTTATCGTCTGGGGAGGCGACCTCGCCTACGCTGATGGACGCCCCGACAGAGTCAATCTCTGGTACGAATACCTCGAGGTTATGGTGCAAACTCTCGTCACCGACGACGGACGCGTACCCCCGGTCGTCGTTGGCATCGGCAATCACGAAGTCCAGGGCGGATACCACCGCGACCGGTTCAATTCCGACGAAGACAAACTCGAACTCGCCCCATTCTTCTACAACCTTTTTGCCTTCCCCGGAATCCAAGGATACAACACTCTCGACTTCGGCAACTACCTCAGCTTCATCGTCACCGACACAGACCACAGCACACCCGTCGTCGGCGAACAAACCCGCTGGCTCCGCCGCGCCCTCGCCGAACGCCGGGATTTCTCCCACCTCATCCCCGTCAACCACGTGCCCGCATGGCCCAGCCACCGCTCCTTCGACGGCTCGATCAGCGCCGCCATTCGCGAACACTGGGTCCCCCTCTTCGAACACCACGGAATTCGCCTCGTACTCGAAAACCACGACCACACATACAAGCGGACAATCCCCATCTACCGCGAACGCGAGGACAAAGAACGCGGCATTGTCTACCTCGGCGACGGCTGCTGGGGCGTCGGCACCCGGTCCGTGCACTCGGTCGAAGAAACCTGGTACCTCAAACACGCCGAATCCACCCGCCACGCCCTCATCATCACCGTCCACCCCGACCGACTGGACGTCGATGCCCGCGACTCCGACAACAATACCATCGACTCCGTCACCGTCCCCGCCCGCAGGTGATTCCCCCTCACACAAAAATTTACAAAAATTTAAATAGCAGGTATTTTATTTTCCTGTACTCCGCCAACGATCCGACTCTTAACGTAACCAGGCCTGGCCGCCCGGACGGTGCCCCATTAAGGAAAAATGTGGCAGATCGAAATTCACGGCGTAAAAGCCACCCCCTGCATAGTGGACATGACCCATCCCAACTGAGCAAAATCCACGAAAAGCGGCCAAGAAATTGTTGTCTTCAATTCATCTAAAGGAACATATTTAGGAGAGCCGACACTATTGCCGGACAAAGCCAGAAAACCACCAGACTGATTATGTCCAACCTACCTCAGACCCAGTAAATTCAACAGTTGCGGTAAAATGCCCCGCTGGCCACCTTGTGACCACTCCGCACTCTTCAGGGTCACGGAAATTCGCTCATCACCGCCGTTCTGGCCCGGGCGGCGACACAACCTCCTTCTGCAGATCCCTCAAACTGTGCAGCCCCTGCCACTGCCCGTAGCGCATCGGCACCCCTTTGCCAACCCGCACATCCCCACCTCGCCCTGCGCCAGCGCCAGCCCCCGCACCCTCATCCCCGGCAGCTGCCCCGGCCAACCCCTCGCCAATCCGCCGCACATACTCCGCACTGCCCAACACCCCTCCCGCCGTCATATACCTCA
>SLCJ01000042.1 GCA_007125835.1 Verrucomicrobiales bacterium
CGGCAGCACGATTCTCGCCGCCGAGGCACGTAGCGTTTCCGCCTGCTCCTCCGGGCAGCGGCAATGCTCCGGGTCCGCCACCACCACGCCCGGCAAAGCCGAAAGCCGCTCGATATAGCGCGCCGCATTCACCGCTCGCGCCAGCCGGTACCCGCCCTCTCTTTTTGCCTTCACCCCCAGCAGCGCCGCCTGCAACGCATCCATGCGGAAATTGCCGCCCACCTCGTGGTGATGGTATTTGGGCTTCATCCCGTGCACCCTCAGCATCCGCGCCCGTTCGGCCAGGGCCTCCGAATCCGTTGTCAGCAACCCCGCGTCCCCGAACCCACCGAGATTCTTCGACGGGAAAAAACTGAACGCCGCCAAATCACCCATCGTCCCTGCTTGATGACCATGCGCCACCGCGCCAATCGCCTGCGCCGCATCCTCGATCACCGTCAGATCATGCGCCGCCGCCAGCGAAGCCACCGCCCGCATGTCGGCGCACTGGCCGAAAAGATGCACCGGAATCACCGCCCGGGCACGCGGCCCAACCCTCTCCGCCGCCTTCCCGACATCCAAGTTAAAGCAAATCGGACACACATCGGCGAACACCGGCGTGGCCCCCACACGCACCACCGCCCCGGCTGTGGCGAAAAACGTGAACGACGGGCAAATCACCTCATCACCAGGGCCAATCCCCGCCGCCAACAAGGCCAAAATCAGCGCGTCCGTGCCGGAAGATACCCCGATCGCATGACTCACCCCAACCGCCTCCGCCATCCGCGCCTCGAAAGCCTCCACCTCCGGACCCAGGATAAATTGCCCATGCCCCATCACCCGCTCGAAGGCCTCACGATACTCCTCCAGCAAAGGGTGGTTCTGCGCGTTGACGTCGAGGAGGGGCACTTGGCTCATATCTGCCGCAAGGAACGCGGCGCACCACTCCAATCAAGGAAAATCTTCGGAAAATCCGGAAAAACAGCAGCGCGCAACAGCGTCCTGCGCTTCTTGGGCGATGGGAAGAGCGTGTGAGCACAGCAACGTGGAGGCGATCATTGGTCGCCTTCCCGCGAAGCGAAACAGCGCCAGAGAAAGCAAATACCCCAGCCAAACCCAGCCCGCCAACCACATTCCTCCAATTTCGAAATGTGCACCAGACGCGGCAGCGGCAACTATGAGGTCCATCCAAGGAGCGGCGAACCTTCTTCGCCGATGTGGATGAAGAGGAAAATGAAAAGGCACTTCGTTCCACCCCATTTGCTTCCCCATCCTCGGGCGATGATGGATCGCCTCTCCTTGGTCGAGATACCCTGGCGCTTTGTGGGTGACCACCACCCCATACACAACCCCATTGGGCTACTGTAGCCCGCCTTGCATCCGACAACTTATGATTTTTGGGAAAAGAGAGAGAAATCAGCCGCTGCGCGGGGTTTTTTGGGCTGAAATGGGCCTTCCTCCCGATTCCGGCGTTGCTCGGCGGACTACACTAGGAAATCTGCTGCGCGGCCCAGCACCGGGACAATCACCGCACCCGCTTCCGCACCTGATGCGACACGAAATCCCCCACGAAAACCACGACCATCCCCAACACCACAAACAGCAACATCTCGTCATACCGCCCGCGCGCCCTCGCATCTTGAAAATAGAAGCCGAGCGAACTGATCCCCAGCAGGCCCAGCACCGTGGCGTCGCGCACGCAGGTCTCCCAGCGGTAGAAGAAATACACCAGCACGCGCGGCAGCACCACCGGCATCACCCCGAACAATACGATCTGGCTGCGTCGCGCGCCAATTGCCCGCTGCGCCGCCGGCAAACCGCGTGCCGTGTTCTCCACCACCTCGGAACCCAGCCGCCCGAGGATCCCCCAGTTGTGCAGTGCCAGTGCCAGCACCGCCGGCCAGGCCGTCGGGCCGATCAAGCCGATCAACAGGAAGGCGATCACATACTCCGGCATCGAGCGGACCAGAATCATCGTTGCCCGCGCGCTACCGCGGATGCCGGTCCAGATCCCCCGCCTCACGCGCCCCGGCGGCCTTTCCCGGCAATCGTTTACAAAAGGCTCCGCCACCGCAATGCCGCGCGCCAGAAGCGGCATCACCAGCATCGCCAGCACCAGCGCCAGCACCGCACCACATATTGAAATCAGCACCGTATGCAACACCGCCTCGCTTCCCGGACCGCTCCAGATCTCGGCAAACCACGGCCAGAACGCCCCCCAATCCCCCTCCTCACGCACCGGACGTGGCACAATGTCCTGGAAAAACCGCGCCATGTTCGCACGCCGCCTCGGCCCGAACATATCGCCCCACACAAAATCCCCGGAAAACCAGGCACCCACGCACAACACCGCCATGCTCCACAAACTCCAACGAACCATCCGGCTGCGCGGGCGCCGCCGCCGCAGCTCCCGCCACAGAGCTTCTCCACCTGCGGTGTGCCCCCGCGCTGCCTGCCGCCCCGCGCTCATGCGGAAAGGCGCCTCCTCACCGCCCCGCTCCACACATCAAACAGCGCCACCACGGCCAGCAGCACATAGAGATACGTCCACATCTCATGGTACTTGGCCGTCGCAAACGAGAGCCGGATGAAATACCCGAGCGTCTCCACCCCCATGAAACCCATCACCGCCGCCGAGCGCAAACCGCACTCAAAGCGATAGAGAAAATACGAAACCAAATCCGTGGACACCGTGGGCAGCACGCCAAAACACAACACCTGCACCCGCCCCGCCCCCTGCGCCCGCATCACCGCCGCCGCCGAATCGTCCGCCTCATCAATCATCTCCGCAAAAATTTTCCCAAACGTGCCCGCATACGGAATCACAATTGCCACCACCGCCACCACCGGTGTCAGCCCCATTGCCGCCAGAAACAACACCGCCCACACCAACTCATGCACCGAACGCATCGCCGTCGACAATCCCCGCGCCGCCAGCCCCACC
>SLCJ01000249.1 GCA_007125835.1 Verrucomicrobiales bacterium
CCGCGCCTTTGAACTTCTCGCATCCCACCCCATGCCGTAGCCAGTAGCCGGAAGTTGGATTTTGCCAATTACCCCTGCTACTGTAGGGCTCGGGGCTTTGCCATCGCCATGAAGTTCAGCCAAGGAGCGGCGAACCTTCTTCGCCGATGCGGATGAAGGGGAAAATGAGAAAGAGCTTCGCTCCATGCCATTTGCCTCCTCATCCTCGGGCGATGGTGGATCGCCCCTCCTTGGGGGTGAAGGCAAGTTCAGAGCGTAAGGCTGCCCGCGATCCGCTGTGAGCCGTTGCCGTCGAGCGACAAAGATCCACGATGCTTGACGTCCAACAGATCATCGCGCCCTAGCGCGCCCTGCGCGCCGCCACGAACGAGCGGATCGCCGCCACAAAGAATACCAGGCAAGCAGTGAAAAGCACCACCGAGCCCTGCACCGAAGCTTGGCTGAAATCAAACCCGCGCACGCGGATGGGCATCACCGCACCCAGAAGCCCAAACAGCGAGGCGAACACCGCCACGTGCATTGCGTGCTTGTGAAACGTCGGCTTGATCAGCGACAAAATCGCCGCTGCGACAAAGGCGATCCCGATCCAGGCCGGAATCAGGGCTGTCCGCGAAACCTCCCCGGTCTCCGGATTCGGAGTGCCTTGGGTGTAGCTGTAGAGGCCGACGAAAATGCAGATTAAACCGGTGGCGAAAGAGAGAAGGCGCATGGTGGTGGATGGGGGTGTTTGGTGGTTTTGGGTTGTTTTCTTGTTTGTGGGGGTGAGGGGAAACGATGCGCCGGCGGAGCGAGCGGTGCTTGCGAACCGTTGGGGTGTGCGGGGGGGGGGAGTGTGAAAAATCAGCTGCGCTAGGGGAACGTCTGCCGCGCGGGCGGCGATGCATGGATGAATCTACCCGCCTTGGAAGAACCCGCGCTGGCGCTCGGAAATCTCCATGCCGAGCTTCTCCATCACCAGCATCAAATCCTCCCAAAACCGCCGCTTCTCAGCCATCGCCGGGTTGCGCAGCAGGTACGACGGGTGGCAGGTCGTGATCAGCGACGCCCCATGCCAATCGCGGTATGCGCCGCGCACATCGCCGAGCCGCAGACCGCTTTCACCCGTCAGGCCGGTATGTGCGGTCAGCCCGAGGGCCACCACCACCTTGGGCCGGATGATCCGCAGCTCCTCAATCAGAAAAGGCAGCGAGGCCTCGATCTCAGGCGGCTCTGGTTTTCGATTCGACGTGCCCTGGTTGCCGTCCATCAGCGGGCGGTGCTTGACGATATTGGTGAAGTAAATTTCGTGGCGACTCAGTTTCATCGCACCGATCGCCTTGTCGAGAAGTTGGCCCGCAGGCCCGGCAAAGGGAAATCCGAGCTTCTCCTCCTCGGCTCCGGGAGCATCTCCCACGAAGGCGAGATCGCTGTCCAACGCCCCGCGGCCCCACACGAAGGTCTTGCGCAGTGTGCCCAGACGCCCGGCGAGATCGGCCTGGCGGGCCTTCCGCTCCAGTTCCGCCATCCTCTCGTCGGCGGAACGCTGGACCAGCTCGATACCCGGGCGCAGCCAGATGCTCTTCCGTCCCTCGCGCCGCAGCTGATCCAAATGATCGGCAAGCAGACGGCACGCCCCCTTGATTTGGGCGGAATCCATAGCTTTTGACACGGATGCGGACATGGCCGCCACTATACCCGCATCCCCCGCGAAGGGCAGCGGAAATTCCAGGCGAATCCTCTTGAGTTCCGCGACCCTCTCCCAGCCGCCGAAGACAAGATACCGGAAGAGCGCAAAAATCGATCTGGACAAAACGCGCCCCACCACCGCATACTGCGGCATGGTCATTCCCACACCGGAAAAACCCGACGCGAACCTTCCGCTTACCAGCGAAATCCTGCGCCGGGTGCCCAAAGTCCTCCTCCACGAACATCTCGACGGCGGCCTGCGCCCCGCCACAGTGATCGATTTAGCCAACGAGGCCGGTGTGTCCCTGCCCGCCACGGACGAGCAAGGCCTCGCCGCCTGGTTCCATCGCGGAGCCGACCGCGGAAGCCTGCCGCTCTACCTCGAAGGATTTGCCACCACCATCTCGGTGATGCAAAGCCGCGATGCCCTGGAACGCGTGGCCTGCGAGGCCATCCTCGATGCCGCCGCCGAAAATATCTGCTACATCGAACTACGATTCCACCCCGGATACCACACCGCCTGCGGGCTGACCCTCGAAGACGTGATGAACGCGGTGCTCGCCGGCTGCGAACGCGGCGCGCGCGAAACCGGCGTGCTCTGGGGGCTGATCGTCTGCGCCATGCGCAACATGGATGCCACCTTTTCCCTCGAAATGGCTGAACTCGCTGTCAACTACCGCGACCGAGGGGTGATTGGCATCGACCTCGCGGGCGACGAGGCGGGCCACCCTCCGAAACGCCACATCGACGCCTTCCACTTCGCCCAGCGCGCCAATTTCAACATCACCGTCCACGCTGGCGAGGCCTTCGGCAAGGAATCCATCTGGCAGGCGGTCCAGTGGTGCGGCGCCCACCGTATCGGTCATGCCGTCCGCCTGCTCGAAGACATGGTAATCGACGACAACGGCAAGGTGCTCGAAATGGACACCCTCGCCCATTACATCCGCGACAAACGAATCCCCCTCGAAATCTGCCTCCATTCCAACATCCAAACCGGCGCCTGCCCGTCTCTCGCACAGCACCCCTTCAAAACACTCTGGGACCACGGCTTCCGCGTCTGCCTCAACACCGACAACCGCCTGATGTCCGGCACCACCATGACCCGCGAACTCGCCACCGCCGCCCAACTCGCCCAACTCGACCTCAACGACATCGAAAAACTCACCATCAACGCCGCCAAATCCGCCTTCATCCACTACGACGCCCGTTGCCGCCTTATCTTCGACACCATCAAACCCGCATTCCGCCAACTC
>SLCJ01000383.1 GCA_007125835.1 Verrucomicrobiales bacterium
AACGGGCGCTTGACGAATGCGTGCAGGGCGGCGCGTCCGGCGGTGGTCTCGTAGGCCCAGCGCAGGAAGCGTTCGCCGTAGACGGCCTCTTCCTCGATGCGTTGGGTTTGGCGGTTGAAGAAGCGGATTGGTTCGCCCATGGCGGGGACGGACGGGATGGGAACGGCCCGGCGGCGGGGAAAAGTGGCGGAAAAAAATGGTGCGGTCTCGGGAGGAGCCGCACCATCGAGTAAAGGGGATGTCGGCTTACTCGGCGCGGGTGCGCGGGAATCGCTCGTCGAGAACGCGGTTCCAGCGGTCGATGTTGTCCTTCTGAGACTCGAAGAGTTTCGTGGTGTCGCCCTCGATGGTGATTTGGTTGATTTTGTCGCCGATGGCGATGGAATTGACCACCTCCTGGCCTTTGGTTACGTGGCCGAACACGGTGTGGCGGCCGTCGAGGTGCGGGGTGGGCACGTGTGTGATGAAGAATTGCGAGCCGTTGGTGGCGGGGCCGGCGTTGGCCATGGAGAGGATGCCGGGTTTGTTGTGCTTGAGTTTGGGGTCGATTTCGTCTGGGAAGCGGTAGCCGGGGTCGCCGGTGCCGGTGCCCTGCGGGCAGCCGCCCTGGATCATGAACTCGGCAATCACACGGTGGAAGTTGAGGCCGTCGTAGTATCCGCGCTCGGCGAGGTTGACGAAGTTGGCGACAGTCATAGGCGTTTGTGAGGCGAATAGTTCGAGTTCGATCACGCCTTTGTCGGTATCGATGCGGGCCTTCAGGTTGTGGATGGCTTCTTTCTTCGGCTTGTCGCCGGCGTCTTTGTCGTGATCTTTGCCATGATCCTTGCCGCCGTCTTTTTCGGCGAAAGCGAGGGTGGGCAGGACAAGAAGGCAGAGAAGGGAGCGGAGTTTGGTATTCATGGGGAAAAATGGGAGAGAATCGGGGCTGCGTCAAGCGAGAGCGTTTGCGGGGTCGATTCCGGAGAAGAGGAGGAAGCGCGGGAGGATTTGCGGGTGGAGCGAGGATTTGCCGCCTCTGGAGAGAAGGGCGGCGATCCAATGTGCGTCGTCGCCGGTTTTGGCGGGGAGTGCCATCGAGGTGGAGAACGAGCCGTCGCTCATGGTGCCTTCCAGGTGATGGTCATTTTTCTGGCACAGCGAGACGCGGCCTTCGTCGGCGACGATATCGAGGGAGGAAAGGCAGCGACCACCGGCTTCCTCCCAGAGGAAGCGCACTGGCCGTTTGTCGCTGGTGACCCATTGCGTGGGTGGGATGTTGGCGTCGGCGGGCTCGAGGTGGAGGGCGGAGGCGAGCCAGGCGGCGAGGAAGCGGGCGGATGCGGAATCAGAGCGGCTTGAGGTGATACGCAGCGTGTGGATGCCATGTATGGCTTGGGCGGCGTGGGGGTGATCGAACAAGGAGGCCACAGCCTGGCGCCAGTGGTGGCCGCGGCTCCATGCGAGATCGTGGAGAGTGAGGGGGCGTGGTCCGGCGTGGGCCGCTTCAAGGATGCGCTGCCAGTTTTCGGCGAGTGTGGATTCGGGCCAGCGTGAGGAATCGACGATGAGGCGGTCGACGACACTTGTGAGGCGTGGTTCGAAGTCGAGGCCTGGTTCGCCTTGCCACCAGACGACCACGGGCAGATCGCTTTCGAGATGTTTGAGGAGCAGATGGCGCATGGTGCCCGGGGAGGCGGCACCGAGGCGGAAGGCGATTTGTTCGGAGCAAACCGAGCGGCTGCCACCGCGAAGGTGGCAGTGGGCAGTGATCCAGGCGCGGGCCTTGTCCTGGGAGCCGGTCTGCTTTTCGGCGGCCTCGACGAGGATGACTCGGCAGGCGTGGTCGCGGGTGAGGCCGCCGACGAGGCGGTGGTTTTCCTCGAGGCTGCCGGGCTGGTGGGAAATGATGACAAAATTGACCAGCGATGCCTTGGTGGCGGCTTCGTTGCTTTCCCAAATGGCGGCGAGCTGCTTTTCGACTTGGTCGATCTCGCAGGGGAATCCGAGTGAGGAGTCGTGCGCGGTTCCTGGCGCGGCCGTTTCGGGAGAGGTCATTTTCCGCAGCGTGTGGGTTACCAGTCTGTGCCGAGGCCGTGGCGCCTGGCGACATCGAGCAGGTCGGGGCGCATGGGCCACTCGTCGGGGCGCTCGGAAGATTGGTGGCGGCCGCTGGCCCCTTTGAGGGCCATGCATCCGGTGTTGTCGCCGATGCGGGCGATTTCGGCGATCTCGTCGGTGGTGAGGCGGGCGTCGGGTAGTCCGGCGAGTTCCTCGATTTTCCCTTTGTATGGACGGGCCTCGTCGCCGGCTTCCTGAATGATTGTCGGCACGACGGAGCGCACGGGGGCTTGGGAGAGGCACCAGGCGCAGGCGAGCTGCAAGGGAGTCAAGCCGTGGCGGGTGGCGATGGGGCGCATTTGCTCGAGGCGGCGGCAGCCTTCTTCAACCCAGCCTGTGGGGCGGTAGGTGCGGTGGTCTCCGGGTTTGAAAAAGTGCCCGGGTTTCACATCGTCCCAGAACACGCCGCCGTAGTCGACCACACGGGCGAGGATGTCCACTTTGTGCTTGGAGGCGGCGGCAAGGGCGAGCGATCCGGGCCAGGGTTCGTTGGGGTTGAGGATGATCATGGCCCAATCGACGACCTCTTCGAAGTGCTCGAAGCAATGCACGATGTCGAGAGTGAAGCCGTTGGCGGGGCCCGGGGCGATGCCCAGGCTGGAGGCGAGGCCTTGGTCGCGGAGGTGGCGCATGGCGTCCCACACAGCGTCGGAGGTAAACCCGATCTCGTCGGGGTTGTGCAGCATCAGCACGTCGAAGTGCGGGCTGCGGCAGCGCTCGAGCGAGGCGGTGGTGGCGGCTTCCAGGTAGTCGCGGTATCCGTCGGCGGTGCGCAGGTCGGGCGAGGTGAAGCGTGGGTATCCGGAGCTTCCCTGGCGCGTGCCTTTTACAAAATCGTGGCCGATCAGGCCGACCAGGCTATATGCGTCGCGGGGGATGCCTTCGAGTGCTTCGCCGAGGGCGGAGTCGGCACGGCCGAGTCCGTAGACATCGGCGGTAACGAATGTGCGGATGCCGGCTTCGAAGGCGGCGGTGATCATCCGGCGGTAGGTTTGGTCGTCGAGGGCCTCGCCGAAGTGCATGTATTTGCCGCCGGACCAGGTTCCGTATGCAGTGGGTGTAGGTTTCACGTGTTTTTACTGAAGCGCCGCAGGGGCGGGGGTTCAAGGTTGGAATCGGAAAATTGCGTTTATGTGCCGCGAGTGTTGCCGAACAGCCGGATGTGCAGGCGGTCGCAGAGGCGGAATCCGCGCGCAGCGCAGGCGGCGGCGACAAAAGGCAGGCGGGCGTCGAGGGCTTCGACGGATGTCCCCTCCGGCATCAGCAGGACTTTGTGTGGAGGGATGGGAATCTCGATGGCCTGAAGCAGAGAGTCGACCTCGTCGAGATCCTCGGCGGCTGAGGCGACGAATTTCAGTTGGAAATCATCGGCGGACTCGATCCAAGCGCGGATGGTGTCGGGTTGTAGGCGGCGCTGTTCGTGGCGGGTGTGCCATCCGCGGCCGGCCTGGTCGGCTGCGGGGGTGGAGTTGGCCAGTTTTGGGCTGAGCGAGGCGAGGTCGCAGGCAATGCCACCGGGTGCGATGGTGGCTGCGGTCTCGATGGTGATATGGCGGCCGGTGTCGCGTATGGCGGCGGCGAGGTCGTGAATGCCTTTGGCTACCATGGGTTCGCCACCGGTAAGCACGACGTGGGAGCAGGGTTTTTTGTTTATACAGCCGAGAATGGCACCAATGTCCATTTCCGATCCTTCGGGCGACCAGGAGGCATACGGCGTATCGCACCACGAACACCGCAAATTGCACCCGCTGGTGCGCACGAACGCGCTGGCCACGCCGGTGAGCGTGCCCTCGCCTTGGAGAGAGTGAAAAATTTCACTGATCAGCATGGGCGGGAGCGGGCAGGGGCGGGGTGGCGAGGTAGCGGGTGGGGTCGGCGATGCCGGCGAGGGCGAAAGCCTCGCGGCGTTCCACACAGGTGCCGCAGGTGCCACAGTGGATTTCGCCTCCTTTGTAGCAGGACCAGGTTTGGGCGAAATCGACACCGAGTTCGACCCCGAGACGGACGATGGCGGTTTTGTCGAGATCGACGAAGGGACGGAGCACTTGGATCCCGGCGTAGGTGCCTTGGCGGATGGCCTCCGCCATCGGCGCGAGAAAATCTTCGCGGCAATCCGGGTAAATGGCGTGGTCGCCGGAGTGGGCGGCGATCACCAGGCCCGCCGCGCCTCGGCTTTCGGCATAGCCGGCGGCAATGGAAAGCATAATGCCGTTGCGAAAAGGTACGACGGTGGACTTCATATTCTCGGCGGTGTAGTGGCCGTCCGGGATCGCGCCGCCCGACTGCAGCAGGCTGGAGGTGAAGCACTCGTTGATGAATCGCGTGTCGATCACGCGGTGGGGTATGCCAAGTATCGCGCATTGGGCTGCGGCCATGGGCAGTTCGCGGTGGTGGTGCTTGGCCCCGTAGTCGAAGGAAAGCGCGCCCTGCACATCATGATGTTGGCGCGCCCAGTGGAGGGCTGTGACGGAGTCCATGCCGCCGCTGAGAAGGACGATCGTTTTCATGGGGCGGAGGAGTGGGGGCGGCGCGGGGTTAGCCAGCGTAGTAGGGGCGGAGCATCCAGTAGCAGATCGGGCCGGTGATGGCGACATACAGCCACATCGGATACACCCAGCGCGCGAGGCGGCGGTGGGCGGCGAATTGGCTGGTCCACCCCGAGATGAACGTGAACAGGATGAAGGGCAGGCTGATGGCGGCGAACACGATATGTGTGATCAAAAGGAAAAAGTAAACGCCCCGCTGCCAACCCTCGCCGCCGAAGCGGGTGGGGTCGTGGGTGATGTGATAGCCGACGTAAGACAAGAGAAAAAGCACCGACAAGCCCATGGCCACCATCATCATCCTGCGGTGCAGGAGGATACGTCCCGACTTAACGAACACCAACGCCAGCACCAAAACCACGGCAGCAGCGGCATTGACCGCCGCATGAAAAGGCGGCAGGAAAGCCAGCGACCAGCCTTCAGGCAGGGGGATGCGCACTCGCTGCATCACCACAACAAGCAGCAGGACGAGCGACGACAATATCCAAGCGGCGATGCGGAGCTTGCGGGCGAGTTGGTTTTGCGGCGGGCGGGCCAGCCATTCGGCGCGTTCGTTTGTCGGAAACATGGCGGTGGGGCGGTGGGGCGGGCGATTCAGCCTCTTCGTTGGGCGCGGCGGCGTTCTTCAAGGACGATGCGCAGGTCGTTGAGCAATTTGCGGTAGGCCTGCCCCCCGAGGTTAGGGTCGATCAGCGGATAGAAGCCGCGGAGATGGCCGCCGTGGTCGATCAGGGCGATCCGTGAATCGTGCGCAAAACGCCCCTCGCGAGCAATCATTTCGGGATCAGTGTGTTTGATTGGAGTCATGAACATCATCTGGCGGTGCATGTAGTTGGCCAGTTTGGGTGGATCGTCGGTGGTGAGGAACCACCAGTTGCGACGGTCCACCCCATGGATCGAGGCCCACTCCGAGAGGCGCTCCGGCGTGTCGCGCTCAGGGTCGAGGCTCACGGCGAGGAATTTCAACCCCTCCTCGCCGCGAAATTCCTGCTCAATGTCGCTCAGTTGTGTGAGCACGCCGATGCAATCGCGCGGGCACTCGGTGAACACGTAGCCGACTAGGTATACCGTGCCGAGAAGCTCGCTGAGATTGACTTCGCGCCCGGAGCGCTCAATAAGCGTGATGTCCTGCTCGAGGCGGTTGAGGAACGGGGGCCGGCTGGGGCCATCCTCCTGGTGGCCCCTGAGGTGGATCATGTAGTTCCACCCGACGACAAGGCCGAGCACAATGATGATGACGGGGATCCAGACCGAAAGGGGGTGGATGGGTTTTCGCTGCATAGTGCCCACTATACGCGCCATGGCAAAATGCCGCATCCCGTTTTGGTCTCGGCGGGACGAATTGCTGATATTATCGGCGGGCTGCACGAGCCGCTGCGGGGTCATGCAAACACCGACCACTGCCAGAGGCTGATGCTGAGGTTGAGGTAGATGTGGGCGATGATGGCGGGCAGCAGGCTGCGTGTCCGCTCGACCGACCATGCGGCGAGAAACCCGAAAATTGCCACCGAGACGAGCCCGACCCAGCCATACTGCACATGAGGCAGGGTGAAAATGACAGTGCTCGCCAATGCCGAGGTGGTGAATCCGAAGCGGTGCCGCAACCCTAGAAAAATGATCCCCCGATAGACCACCTCCTCCAGAATGCCCGCGCCGAGAGATGCGTCCAGCGTGTCGAATACGCGCCATGTGATGTTTCCCCAGATTAATTCCTCGCTGAGTCCCTCAATCGGCGAGGCCACCACGTCGAGGGTCTCGACCAACTTGAACCACCCCATCTGGACAAGCCTGTCGATCAACAACAGCGCGAAGCCGGCTGCAACCATGGGCAGCGTGGGGCGGAGCCCGAAGATTTGGCGTAAAGTCATCCTGTTGGGCAAGCATACTGCGAGATAAAAAACAACGAGTGTGGGGCCGAAGTACCATGGCATTGTCATCATGCCTAGAACTTGGGCCTGGGGCATGTGGTAGCTGGCGAACCACACAGTCAGCAGGCAGGCCACGCCAAGCAATCCGGCCCAGGCGTAAATGTTGAATGCGGTCACTGGCGACCAGCACGCCGCCGCACATGCAGGCGGAGGATCGCGTTTCCGCCACACCCACACGCCAACAAGCCCCACGAGAAGCACAATAAAATCCGAAATGGCCAAGGTCTTGAAAACATGGGTGCGTCCTTCGAGATCCATCGTCGCCTGTGCGCGCAGCACCTCCGCCTCTTCGGTCTCGTGATGTGACTCCAGAAAACGCGCAGCAAGGACCATAAAAAACCATTGGGTGCCGTCGAGATGCCTGGCTTCGAGGCTTGTATCTCCGAACACCTGCCGAGAGGGATTGGCGTAGGCGTTGCGGAGGCGTGTGGCCACTTCTTCGCCACCGGGCGACTCCTGCAACACAGTGAGCCAATTTTCCATCGCATCCTGATCGCCGCGCTCCCCAGCGAGGATCGCCAGGGCGAGGGCGAGTTCCGGATGTTCATGCGAATTGCCCCTGGCGCGCAGGAAAGCTTCGCACTCCTCGAGTGCGCGGATCGCGTTCAGGTCATCATCATCGTCGGAATCCCACTCCCATTTGAGGAGGAAGCGAAGCGGCTGCGGTATCGTCCTTGCAAGCTCTTGGAATGCCATTTCCCGGTCCGCAAAGCGCATGGCCAACGCTACTGGATCCTGCCGCCAAGCCAGCTTGTCTTGGCTGTCAAAACCGGAAAAATCGTTGAATATCACCGCATAGGTAGCCAACAATCCGACGGCGGCAAAGATCACGCCGATCCATCTGCGTCGGGTGTGGGAAGGAAGCGGCGGCGGCTCGGCCATGCTCGCAGAAGCGTCGGAGGGAATTTCGGTCATGGGTGGAAAGGGTGGGAAATCCGACTACGGGGAGCGCGGAACGGGGCTCGTTGATCTTGGTAAGGTATGCTTGCTAACGATCATGGCAAGGGGCTTGCGGTGGCATACACGCTGTCGCGAGTTGGGGAGGTGATCGTGGGGATAGGGGCGGTGTCTTGGTGGCAGAATCCAGATCGTTTCGCCAAGCTCTACAGACAGCGGGCAACTGACAACAGCCGACTTCAAGTGGGGCGGCCATGGCTCAGGGTGTCACTTTCGGCGACAGGCGCAGCCAGCCCGCGTCGGCTGCTCCGATGGGCAGCCAGGTTTCGATCCCGGTGGGTTCGTGGCGGATCACGTGGCTCCCCAAGGGCATGTTCTGCCAGTGTATGAGGTCCGGCGACCACTGGATCTCTGGTTCAAGGTAGCCGTGGCGGTCGTCGAAATCCGACCAGAACACACGCAGGAACCGCCCATCCCCCGGGGCCTCCGCTCCCGATTCAATTCCCGCCTTCTGCCGCACCACCGAGGCCCCGCCGGGAATCAAACCGAATGCAAACTGGATTCCCAGCGGCACCGCATCGCCGTGGGGATTGTCCCCGGGACCGGCACCCTCCAGCCCATGGGAGGCGAGCCAGTCGAGCCACGGCTGGTCGGGGTCCAGATCCAGCACCTGAGCGAGGATCTCGCGACCCGCCAAAAGCTCCACCCCGGTGCTCCATTCCTGGTTGATTGCTTCGACGATCACATTGGCGATCAGCGCCTGGGCCGAAGTCGAGGCATGGAATCCGTCGCGGGTGAACAAGTGGTCCGGCGGATTCTCCGGGTCCGGTGCCCGGACCAGCAGGCGTCCGTTGAGGTGAAAATCGGCTCCGCCGCCAATCAAACGCGTCAGTCCGAACAAGTCCGCAATCACCGCACCCTCTGCGGCGGCCATCGCGGCAATCCGTCCATTGAGGTCGGCCAGAATGTCTGTCGCGGCCGCCCGCTTCACAGGATCGGGATGGTTTCCGGCCACTTTCGGGGTGATCCCGACATCCGGCACATTGACCAGAACGATCCCCGCCTCTGCATTGCGGCCGCGGATGAAGCGAACGATCTCGCGCAGATCGTCGACCACGCTATCGAGAAAGGTTTCCGGGATCGTGCCTTGGTAAAACTCACCGTAGCGGCTGTTCACATCGTTTCCCCCGAGAAAAACAACCGCTAGATCTACGATCGAATCGAGATGTTGCTTGATGCGATCCAGCGAGCGCTGTTTTAGATAATATTCAGGCCATTCCGACGGGTTTGACGGCGGTGATCCCAAATGAATCAAATTCACCATATCGGTGGCCTTGGCGCCGGGCACGCCCCAGTTGTAGGCGAATCCGCCATTGCGCAGGTCCGAATAGGCGAGTGGCGAGGATTTGAACTCGCCGAAGTCGAGATCATCCGCCCGCCGGTCGGCGAGGATTTCGATCCAGTTGCGGGTATTGGCCCGCGTCGGATCGCTGGACGGCGCACTGAACGGAAGTTGGAAATAATACTCCTCGGAAAGGCTGTCGCCCAGCACCAGCACCTTCTCGGAAGCCCAGCCGGCGGAAGCCGCTATACACAGGGTGGCAAACCGCACGGCCCTCGAAATCACCCGTATTGGCATTCCATCCACCATCCCATTCAACCGTACATTCTTAAAAAATCGGTGAGACATGTTGAAGATCGGAAATCAATCAGTCGGATTGCTCGACGTCGCCAACTTTTCTCGATTCCGCTCGGTTTTCTTCCCGTACCAGGGCATCATCAGGGCCTCGAATTGATCCTCGCTTATTCCAAAAAGCAGATCTTGACGATGTGAGCCGATCTGACTTTCCGCTTCGTCTGAGGTGCGAACACTTACGAAGTAGGTGTAAACTCCATTTGGTTCAAGGCCCCAAACGGCTTCTGATTTCACTGTGATCTGATTCTCCCCATCATATTCAATTTTCGTTTCGAGTGGTCTGGTCTTCTCCAGAGAATTTTCAAACCTGAAAAAAAGCAAACTTCCTTTCGGGATCTCCTCCAGAACCTTGAGTGTCACTGCGTACTGGACAATGCGTTCATTGTCTTTCTCGCTCACAACAAAACCACCTCCTTCTGAATAGAAAAACCTGGAGGTTGTTGGATCTGGTGAAGCGGGTAGCAGTTCGAATGACGCAATGAATGCAACAAAAATCAGAAGTGATATCTTCATATTGTAAAACAGAATTGAGTGGCGACACCTTGCGGAGGGGAGGGTGCTTGACACGAGGATATGAGATGTTTCTTGATTGAGCAAGAGTTTTGTTGGCAAGGTGCGTGGTTCTGGAGAAATGGCGGGCTCTGATTTGCGCGGTTTTCCGGGTTGGCAATGGGAATGGCTTGCTCTGTGGCGAATTGGGTGGATGTTGGACGATGTCTGATAATCAAAGGAAGGTATTGATCACGGGAGTCAGCTCCGGGCTTGGACGGGCCTTGGCGGAGAGTCAGTTGCAGGCCGGAAGGGAAGTCTGGGGGTGCAGTCGGCGTGTACCGGAGGAGTTGGTGGAGAAGGGGCTGCGGCATCTGGAGTTGGATTTGTCCGATGAAATGGGGGCCGCGCCGCTGCGTGCCTGGCTGCCCGAGGGGGCTGTGTGGGATTTGGTGATCCTGAACGCGGCGCGGCTCGGGGAGATTCGCGACATGGCGGACACGCCTTTGTCGGACCTACGGTTGACCATGGAGGTGAATGTGTGGAGCCAGAAGTGGACGCTGGATGCCTTGTTTGACCGTTCGGCGGTGGTGCGGCAGGTGGTGGCGATTTCCTCCGGGGCGTCGCAGTCCGGCAACCGGGGTTGGAATGGCTACGGCATTTCCAAGGCGGCAATGAACATGCTGATGGCGCTCTATGCGGCGGAACGTCCGGACACGCATTTTACGGCGCTGGCACCGGGATTGGTGGAGACGGCGATGCAAGACTACCTCGGGGGCTTGCCCGATGATCCCCGCTTCTCGACGGTGGCCCGCCTCAAGCAAGCACGAGGCACCTCCGACATGCCGGATGCGGCAACGTGTGCCGGGATCTTGGAAGAGGTGTTTCCAAAACTGTTACGGCGCGAGAACGGATCATTTGTAGATATTAGGCGAATGTAACATATACTTCTTGAGAGTGGGTTGTTTTCGGTCATGAGGCAAGCCGCCAACCTTCCGCCCTATCGAGGTCCAGATTCGTGCTGATGAATTTCAGCCTTCAGGTTTCAAGCTGTAGATGGGTCGGTGGGGCCAGTTCCACCACTTCATTCTCCTCCATCTGCAATCGCCCCACTACCGCGCGTTTGCACGGCGCCTGCTTTCCGGGTGGCGCATCACTCGGGCGGACTAAAGATCCGCGGTCCGGAAGAGAACCTCCCAGGAATCAGTGGTTCGCCAGATCTTGCACCCGTTTCCTGCTCCCGGAAAAAGTCCGACGCTCATAGAGACGCCGCTACAGGGGATTCAATAGGCACCGCAGGTAGCGTGAGCGGCTTTGCCGTGTGCCACCGACTTGCGGCCGCAGGCGCGCAGCATCCTCTGTAGCGGCTGTCTGCGACTG
>SLCJ01000004.1 GCA_007125835.1 Verrucomicrobiales bacterium
CGTCGTTGATGATGGTTTCATTTTCCTGGTCCCAATGGAGTTTGCGTCCGTCGAGTTTCATCGACAGGTGGTGGAGCACGCAGATGGCATTGGAGCGGTGGCCGACTTCGACCGGGCAGACAGGGTCGCTGCCATCGCGCACGGAGCCGAGGAAATCCTCCATGTGGTGGTTGGTGGTGTAGAGAGTGGTCTCGCCCTCTTCCGGCTGCCTTTGCAGGAGGTCGCGGTCGCTGCAATCCATCATGCTGCGCGAGCTGTAGGCCCAGCCGTTTTCGGTGATGAAGCGGACACCCGGGTCGCCGTTTTTCGAGGTCATCACCACGCCGTTTTCATATCGAGCCTCGCCTTGGTAGCCGACGTGCACATCCCACAGCCCGCGGTCGGGGAATTCCCCGGTGGACTGGATCTCGACGGGAAAGTGTTCATCGCCGATACCCCATTGGGCGATGTCATACATGTGCGAACCCCAGCCGGTGATCATGCCGAGGCAGTAGGCCTCGACCTGAAGCCAGCCGGGACGTCCGAAACCGCTCTCGGGATGGACGCGTGTCTCAATGTAGGGAACTTCCGGGCAGGGTCCCAGCCACTTGTCGAAATCAAGGTTTGCGGGCGGCGGCCCTGGCTCGCCGCTGCCGCGGCCGCTGTCTGTCGGGATTTCGACTTCGATCCGCTGCAGTGGTCCGAGCCAGTTGTTGCGGATGATCGTGCATACCTGGCGGAAGCGGTTGCTGGAGCGTTGTTGCGAGCCGGTTTGCAGGACGACCTGGTTGGCGCGCACCGCTTCGACCAGCGCACGTCCCTCGGGGATGGAGTAGGTGAGCGGCTTTTGCACATACATGTGCTTGCCGGCATTGGCGGCGGCGACGCCCATCAGGCCGTGCCAGTTTTCCGGGGTGGAAATGATGAATCCATCGATGTCGTCGCGGGCGACGAGTTCACGGTAGTCGCCATTCACAGTGACCTCGACATTCCGCTCGCCTTTTCCTTCGTAGAACCTCTTTACCAGCTCCCCTGCGGATGATGCACGGGCGGAATCGACATCGCAACAGGCGACGATGCGCGCGTTGAACTCATCCTTCCATCCGGCGTTGAGCGCCGTGTTCATGTCGCCGCGGCCCATGCGCCCGCAGCCGATCTGCGCGAGCTGCAGGGTGGAATTCCGTGTGCTGCCTCCCCGCAGGCTTGAGGGAAGGATGGCGAGGGCGGCACCAGCTCCGAGGGAGCTTGTGAGAAATTGACGGCGCTTCATTGTTTTATGGATGATTTCGGTGGTTCAGTCGCGGATGCTCTTGAGATACTTCACACTACGTTCGGCTTGTTCCAGTGTTTCACATTCCACACTGAAAACGATGTCCTGCGGCAGGTCGCGGCAAAGTTCGAAAATCGCGGGGTAGTCCACCACGCCGTCGCCACAGGCGCAGCCCACTGCGGTGCCCATCACCTTGCCCCGCTCGGCCTCGGATTGTTGGACGGAGATGTCCTTGGCGTGGACGTGGATCACGCGGTGTTTGACGCGGTCGAACCACTCCACCGCGTCGTGCCCGCCGAGGTGGGCGTTGCCGGTGTCGTAGTTGGCTCCGAGATTTGGCGAGTCAACGAGGTTGAGGCATCTGTCGTAGAGGTCCGGATCGAGGGAGTAGGTCTGGTGCATTTCAAAACCGACCTTGATGCCGCGGCGCTCGGCAACCTTGAGCGCCTCCGTCAGCGAGTATTTGATCAGGACGAAATCCTCCTCCATCGTCGTCCAGGGTTGTTTGTGGCCCTCGTGGGTGATGATCACCGGCGAACCGGCTTCTTTGGCGAAGCGCGCGGCTTGTTTGAGGTATTCGACGCAGATTTCCGGCTTCGACGCCTGGCTGTGCGACGAGAAGGCGGAAAGCTTCAGCCCGTGCTTTTCGACGCAGTCGCGGATGCGGAATGGGTCGTCCAGCATCGACACGCTATGGAAGTAGCGTGCCTCGCTCAGCAACTCGCGGCCCCAGTGGACCATCGGCTCGATGTATTCATAGCCAAGGTCGGCGGCGAATTGCACAGCCCATTCGAAATTCTTGTGCGAGGTGCGCACAGCTTCCAGATTCAGTCCAATTCCAATTTTTCCCATGATTCAGTAGTGGTTGGTGTGATTGTGGCAGGACTGTGACAGGGATTTGCGTTGAACACAACCTCACAATGTGCATATTTATCTTCACTTTGTGCAGCCTGCATTTTTGCGCTCTGTGCGCTTGGTGTTTACGACGATGAAATCGAGCCGAAAAGAGATTCCGAAGGTGGCGTTGTTCCTGCAAGGGGTGCGGCACTACGAGCGGGAGTTGCTGCGGGGTTTGGCCGACTATGCGAACTTGCACGGCCCCTGGTGGTTTTTCCGCCATGTGACCTATCTTTCGGGCGAGGCGGAGGATCCGGAGGCGCTGGTGCGCCTGTGGCGGCCGGATGCGATTATTGTCCGCGAAAGCTCGCCGCACCGCTTCGACGGAATCCTCAGCGGCCGTTTGCCGTGCATCTACAGCCCGACGACGGAGCGTCGCGAGGGGTTGCCCAACATCGTGGTCAGGGATGACGAGGCCGGACGAATGGCAGCCGATCATCTGCATGGGGCGGGGTTCCGGCATTTCGCCTATTGCGGAGTGAGTTCTTTTTTCTGGTCGCGTTTGCGGTGTGATGGCTTCGTCAAACGTCTCGACGCGCATGGCCTCACGGCGCATGTGTTCGCCAGTGAGGACGGACGCGAGTTTTTCGGCTGGGAGGCCGGCCATGGGCGCCTGCTCGATTGGCTTCGGGCGCTGCCGAAGCCGGTGGGTGTTTTCTGCTGCACGGATGATTTCACGCTGCTGGTGCAGGAGGCGTGCATGGTCGCGGGGCTGCGCATTCCCGACGACGTGGCATTGATTGGCGTGGGAAA
>SLCJ01000039.1 GCA_007125835.1 Verrucomicrobiales bacterium
CACACCCCGCAGGCGAACCAGCCGCCGCGCTGCGCGTGGTCAGCGTGTCCCGCCATTATCAAAGTGCCGGCTCGGGCTCCGTGGCAGCTCTCCGCGATGTGTCGTTCGAACTGGCCACCGGAGCCTTCCTCGCCATCACCGGTCCCAGCGGATGCGGCAAAAGCACGCTGCTCAATCTCATCGCCGCACTCGACACCCCAGACAGCGGATCGCTATTTGTCGGCGGCACCGACATTACCAAAGCCGACGAAGCCACCCGGACACTCCACCGCCGCACCGGAGTGGGTATCGTCTTCCAATTTTTCAACCTGCTGCCCGGCCTCTCCGTCGAGGAAAACGCCGCCCTACCCCTGCGCTTGCAGGGAGTAAACCGCCAAGAGCGCCTCGACCGCGCACGCGAACTGCTCGATTTTGTCGGCCTCGGCCACCGCAGGCAGCACCAGAGCCACCAACTCAGCGGCGGCGAAATGCAACGCTGCGCCATCGCCCGCGCCCTGATTCACAGCCCGCCGCTAATCCTCGCCGACGAACCCACAGGCAATCTCGACACCGCAGCCGCCACCGCCGTGCTTGATGTATTCGAGCGCATACGCGGCGAGGGCCGCGCCACCCTCGTCCTCGTCACCCACAGCGAGGAAACCGCCGCACTGGCCGGCGAGCGCATCCGCATGCAGGATGGCACCATCCTCAGTCACACCCGCCGCAGCCCGAGCGGTTCAGAAGCACCAGCCCCACCCAAAATCGATGGCTGATTTTTTCCCGTCCACGTGCCATGGTGCCGCCACCATGTCCGGCCCGATTTCCGACCCCGCAGAGCGCGTTCAACGCGTGCGCGCCGCCCTGCCCGAGGGCGGGCTTTTCGCGGGCAAGGACTGGCGCTGGTCCCCGGATGCATTCCCGCTCTCGCGTGCCGAAGTGCGCCATCTCGAACGCCTCGGTCACTGGCTCACCCTTTTCCTCAAAACCTGCGACCTCTTCTACCGCCGCAGCGCCAAGGGAACGCTGCCGGAATGGATCGCCGCACTCTGCGACGCCGGCAAACCGCCGTGGCTCGTCGAATGCGCACGCCGCCTCAACGGCGACGGCCCCCAAGCCCTGCCGCGCGTCATACGCCCCGACCTGATCCTCGAGGAAAATGGATTCGCGCTCAGTGAAATCGACAGCGTGCCCGGCGGCATCGGCCTTCTTGCCTGGCTCAATTCCACCTACAGCGAACTCGGCGAAAAGGTGATCGGCGGCCCCACCGGTATGCTCGACGGCTTCGCCTCGCTCGCCGACGGCGGCCCCCTCGACATCCTCGTCTCTCAGGAGGCCGGCGACTACCGCCCGGAAATGGAATGGATCGCCGCCCGCCTCTGCGAACGCGGCCACACCGCGACTGTCGCCGATGCCGAAGGCTACCGCCCCGGCAACGCCGCCATCTACCGCTTCTTCGAGCTGTTCGATTGGGAAAACATCCCCGGTTTCCAAGACCTCGCCAAAGCCGCTGCCGCCGGACGCACCCGCATCACCGCGCCCATGAAGCCATGGCTTGAGGAAAAACTCTGGCTCGCCCTGCTCTGGTCCGCCCCCCTGCGCAAACACTGGGAGCTGGCGCTGCGCCGAGCCCGCTTCGAAGGCCTGCAACGCATGGTGCCCTTCGGCTGGGTCGTCGACCCCGCACCCATCCCCCCCCATGGCGTACTCCCCCGCCTCGAAGTCAACCGCTGGGAGGATGTCGCCGAATTCAGCCAAAGCCAGCGCGAACTCGTCCTCAAAGCCAGCGGATTCCACCCCCTCGCCTGGGGAGCCCGCAGCGTCACCGTCGGTCACGATGTCCCCCACGACGAATGGGCCGACGCCCTGCGCCACGCCTGCCTGTCCTTCCCCGCCCACCCCTTTGTCATGCAGGAATTCCGCCACGCCCGCGTCGTCCGCCACCGCTACCTCGACGACCACGGCCACATCGCGGAAATGGAGGGCAAGGTGCGCCTTACTCCCTACTACTTCATCGACTCATCCGGCAAGGCCTCGCTCGGAGGCGTCCACGCCACCATCTGCCCCGCCGACAAAAAAATCCTCCACGGCATGAGCGACGCCCTCATGCTCCCCTGCGTCGTGGCAGAGGATTGATCCGCGCAAAAAAATCGAAATCGAAATCGAAATCGATGTAGCCCCCAACTCCCTCTCACGCCGCCGGCGATTCTGACTCCACACCGCCCTCCGCCGCCTCGTCGATTTCGACGCGCAGGTTGCCGACAATGAACCTTTGCCGATCCGGCGTGTTTTTGCCCATGTAGAAGGCAAGCAGGTCCTTGAGGTGCGCATGCTCGCCAATCCGCACCGGATCAAGCCGTATCTCCTCGCCGATGAAATGCCGGAACTCATCCGGCGAAATCTCGCCCAGCCCCTTGAACCGGGTAATCTCCGGACGCGCACCCAAGGCCGACACCGCCTCCCGCTTCTCTTCCTCGGAATAACAATAGTGCGTTTTTTTCTTGTTGCGCACGCGGAACAGTGGCGTCTGAAGAATATACAAATGCCCCTGGCGGATCACCTCGGGGAAAAATTGCAGGAAGAACGTCAGCAGCAGCAACCGGATGTGCATGCCGTCCACGTCGGCATCGGTGGCGATCACCACGCGGTTGTAGCGCAGGTCGTCCATGCTGTCCTCGATATTCAATGCCGCCTGCAAGAGATTGAATTCCTCGTTCTCGTAGACAACTTTTTTGGTCAGCCCGAACGAATTCAGCGGCTTACCCTTGAGGCTGAAAACCGCCTGTGTCTCGACATCCCGCGATTTGGTGATCGACCCCGAGGCCGAATCCCCCTCGGTGATGAACAACGTCGATTCCTCCGCCCTTTTGTTGCGCGTGTTGAAATGGATGCGGCAGTCGCGCAGCTTGCGGTTGCACA
>SLCJ01000081.1 GCA_007125835.1 Verrucomicrobiales bacterium
ATCCTCTGCGCCATCAACCCAGACGCGCACTCCACCGAGGGCCTCAAGCACCTGCGATTCGGCATCGAACTCGCCCGCAAGGGATGGCTCCGCCGCCAGGACATCCTCAACACCCGCCCGAGCAGCGAACTCATGACCCTCCTGGCCCAGCCGAAGGACAAACGTTTTGCCGCGCTTGCGGGTTGAATTGGCCTTCATTTACAAGGAGGGGCGTTCCATCATCGCCCGAGGATGGGAAAGCAAATGGCATGGAGCGAGGCGCCTTCTCATTTTCCCTCTCATCCGCATCGGCGAAGGAGGTTCGCCGTTCCTTGGGATGATGCTCGCTGCTTCGGGCATTGAGGCGCCTTGATCAATGCAAGCAAATTGTTGGCAGGCAGAAAATAGGCAGAAAATAGAAAATTGGGCGCCTGGCGCCTCCTCATCTTTCAGCCTTCATCTTTCAGCTTTCTCTTCTCCCCCTCTCTCCGGCGGATATCTCTCGACATCCGAATGTTTGCCGGGGTGGGGTTGTGGGGGGTAGGCTGGGGCATGTCTTACTCACCTCTCTCTGCCTCCACACTCCGCCAGATCAATGAAGAGCTGTCGCGTCTTGCCTCGCGTCGCGATCGGAGCGATGTGCCGTCGCGCCCGGCGCGGCCACGTCTTCGCCATGCCGGGTGGTCTTTCTCGGATACGCCGGGGCCTGCGCCGCGTCCATTGTCATCCAGCAGCTTCGACCAGCGCCTGGACGACTACGAGTCGCGTTTCCACGATCAAGAATCTGTTCTCCGCGAGCAGCAAGCAGATATCGCCGACGACAGCCTGGACTACGCCCGCGCCGACCAGGAGGGCTGGTTCTATTCCGATCGCGATCCGAGCGATGGCTTCCACATCGTGACCGACGATGATGACAACTATGACTATACCGATTCCCACGAAGACCTCTGGGACCCCTGGAATTCTCAAAGCTTCAACTACCTCGGGCGTCGGTAAAGGGCTCCTGTGAAAGAGCAGGGAGGGGAAGAGGAGGGTGAAGGCTGAAAGCTGAAAGCTGAAAACCTGAAAGCTGAGACCTGAAAGCTGAGACCTGAAAGCTGAAGGCTGAAACCTGAGACCTGAAGGCTGAGGAGTTAGGTGCACGGTTTCGGTTTCCACGGTGGAAACTGGGGCGCAGAGAAGGCTGGTGCCGTCGTGAAAGCTTAGGAGAGGAAGAGACATCAGAAAAGGACAAAAAATCCGCTCCCCTGGTGCCTATTTCAGGGCACAGTGTAGGGAGAGAAAAGCCACTCACGCCCATGCCCACCCGTAGCCGCCGTTCCGCCACTTCCTCTGAATCCCGCCCTGCCTCGCCGCCTGCGGTTTTGCTGGCTGTTACCGGGCTTTCCCCGGCCATCCTCACCGAGACCGTCTGGGCGCTGGCTCGGGAGAATCCGCCGTGCCTGCCCGGGCGGGTGATTGTGCTTACCACGCAGGTGGGGGCCCGGTGCATGGAAGCGGCGCTGTTCTCGCCTTTGCCCGAATTCGGCGGTGCCACCGCCTGGGAAGCGCTGCGCAAGAGCTTGGGTGCCGGACCGGGGCAGCTGATTGCCGAGCCGCCGCGGGTGATTGCGCAGCCCGACCCGGTCTCCGGGCGCACCCTTCCGCTCGACGACATCCAAAGCCACGCCGACAACGAAACCGCCGCCACTTTCATTCTCGAAACCGTGCGCGGCCTGGTGGAGAACCCGGACCACAGGCTCATCGCCAGCATCGCCGGCGGGCGCAAGACCATGGGTGCCCTGCTGCATGCCGCGCTCACCCTCATCGGCCGCGAAAACGACCGCATCACCCATGTGCTGGTGCCGCCTCCTTACGATTCGCTGCCCGGTTTTCTCTTTCCCGACCAGCCAGGCGGTGCCCTCGCCGCGCGCGACGGCTCGCTCCATGCGCCCGCGGAGGCGCGCATCACCCTTGCCGATGTGCCCTTCGTCCCTCTGCGCAACCGCTTCCACGACCTCGGCGAAATGCCGGGCGATTTTGCCACGCTGGTGGCTCGTTGCTCGCGCCAGATCGAGGCCGATGCGGCGCGCCCCATCCCGCTGCGCATCGACCACCTGCGCGGCACTCTCGAAGTGGATGGCCAGAGCCTGACCGGGGTTCGCGCCCGCGCGCTGGCCATCCTCCATTTCCTCCTGGAGGCCAACCAAAAGGGCCAAATCCCCAAGGACCAACCCGAGGCCGCCGAACTCTTCCGCACCTGGCACGCCGCACAGCCCCGCCTCACCGGCCACTTTGCCAACCCGGGCTCCATCACCGAGGACGACTTTCGCCGCGAACTCAACCACCTCCGCGAACTCCTGCGCCACCATGCCTGGCAGCCCGCCAAGCGCACCCTCGTCCAGCCGCCCTTCCACCTCGAATCCATCACCCCGGCCGACCCCACCGCCGCCTCCCAGGTCGGATCGCCCGCACCCCGCAAAACCGCCACCTCAAGACCTGGCGCCCCAACCCACTCAAAACCAAAGCCTTGACCCCCGCCGCCACAGCCAAGCCAAGGCTGCTAACTCGAATTTAGTGCCTGAAAATGAGCCGATCCGACCTCAGCCCCTTGCAATCCCCTCATTCCCAGCACATTATACCCCACCCTCTACACAAACACCCCACTGCCGAAAGGCATTGGTGACAAGCGCGGCCCGTCTGCCGCTTGTGGCGCCCCACATTCTACACAAACACCCCACTGCCGAAAGGCATTGGTGACTCCCTCTTGGGAGTCACGCCCCCAGTAGGAGGCGTCAACTACACAAACACCCCACTGCCGAAAGGCATTGGTGACGTGTGATTTTCTTCATGGCGGTATTGTTTTGCATTTTTTTCTACACAAACACCCCACTGCCGAAAGGCATTGGTGACTCAA
>SLCJ01000217.1 GCA_007125835.1 Verrucomicrobiales bacterium
GAGGTTCGCCGCTCCTTGGGGGCCAGCGCCGACCAAGCCGCCCCCGGGAACGCTGACGTCCTCGTCGGCATCGTTGATGAATCGGAGAATAAGAACGCCGTTCCGTCTCCGCTACTCGCTTCCTCATTCTCATGCCAAGGATAACCTTGGCGTTCCCAGGGCAACCAAAAATAGGCAGGCATAGATTCTTCGCATAGATTCTTCTGGGCATAGATTCCTCTGTGCAATCATCGGACGACTGAATCCAACCAAAAGTTGGCAGGCAATATTTCCACCGCAGGCAATATTTCCACCCAGGCAATATTTCCACCCAGCAGGCAATATTTCCACCCACCCCCAGTCGGCCCTGCGGCCCTGGAAGGGCCACCGCACAAAGCCCGGGTTTTCAAACCCGGGAAAGCCCACCGATAAGAAAAAGCGTCCTGAAAGGACGCCTGCCGGCGTGCAATCATCGGACGACTGAATCCAACCAAAAGGTGGCAGGCAATATTTCCATTATTTCCACCCTCTCCCGCAAACGAATCCCACAGCAGGCAACCCAATAAACGCGAATTTTTCGCAAAAAAGACTTGCGCGCCTGCTCGTTTATGCAAAATTTGCGCAGTTGCGAATTTTAAGCGTTTATTTTTCGTAACTTTGCCCGTACAGTCTGCGGGCTTGATCAACGATCACTCCAAAACCTATTCCAAGTCCATGAAATCCTCCGCCTCACTTACCACTCTGGCACTGATCGCCGGAATTTCCCTGTCAGCCATCGGCGCGACCCAAGCCTCGAACATCGTAATATCCGGAGGCTCCGCCGACTGGAATTTCTTCTACGACAGTGGCAATGATTCCTTCGATGTGGTGCTCCGTAACAAGGGAACCACCGTGGCCACCGGCCTCGATACCCCCTATGCCGGGGCTCCCGGTGGTGTGGGCGACGGCGACGACTTCACCTTCAGCACCCTGACAGTGGGCCCGATCGGCGGCACAACCACGGTCGTGAATGGCAACACCTACATCATCTCCTCCGCCTTACAGGGAATTGACGCCCCGGGAAATCCTGATTTCGGCATTCGCACCCGCTTCCGTGAGCTGGATGGTGGCGGCAACACAGTCAATCAGTTTAACAGCTTTCGGATGACCCTTGACTGGGCGAATTCAACCTTTCCTGCCGGCGCTGAAATGATTCTTTTCCGCCCGGATGTAGATGATGACCTGATTCCCTTCAACGACATTCTCTTCGAAACCGCCGACAATGACCTGATCCACGATTGGCCAGCATGGGGACACACCCACTGGAATTGGGGCTTTACCGAGGAAGGGACCTACGACCTTCAATTTGACATCCAAGGCTATAACATATTCGAGGATGAAGATACTGGAATAATCACTGAAACCGCCATTACAGGCGTGGGAACAACAAATGTGTCCTTCGTGGTCATTCCCGAACCCTCCACCGCAGGGCTGGCCCTGCTCGCCGCCGGGCTCGCCTTCGCCGTGCGGCGGCGCCCACTTGCATGAAACAAACTGGTTTATTCTCCCCCATTGGTTTCATTCCGCAGAACCGCGTGGCTCCAGGAGCCGCGCGGTTTTTGCGCTCCCATCGCCGTGGTTTCACGCTGCTTGAGATTATGGTCAGTCTGGTCGTCGTGGCGATCCTGGTGGCGGTGGGCATCCAGGCGGCGAGCCATGCAGTGATGGCGGCGCAGCGTTCGACCTGCCAGTCGAATCTGCGCCAGCTTGGCATTGCCCTGCTGGGGCATGCGGCCGAGCATCACGGGCGGCTGCCTGCCACGCAGCATTTCCTGCCACCCGGCAGCACCGACTCCTGGGTCTTTGTGCTTGCCGACCGCCTCGACAACCTCGACGAGGTACGCGTCTCGCCGGCCGACCCGCGCCGCGAAGAACGCATCGAGGCCGGGGGCACCAGCTATGTGCTCAACGGATTTCTCGACAGCATGGCCATGGACCCCTTCGGCAATCCCCTGTATCCGCAGTGGTCGAGCATCGAACGGCTCCCGCGCCCGGCGGAAACCTACATGGCCTTCATCGGCTCCGAACGCCGCGGCATCGGCGCCGGAAACGACCACGTCCACGGCAGCGGCTGGCGAAGCTGGGCCCGGGTGCTTGCCGACATCTCACCCGACCTGCACCGCGTCGGACCGCCCGCCGAAGACCACGACGAAGGCAGCGCCAACTACCTGATGGCCGACGGTCGCGTGATCAATCTCGATGCCGCCGAGGTGAAGAAAGAGATCGAGAGTGGAAACAACATTGCCATTCCCCCCAACCTACCTTGACGCGTGGTTCGCCTCGTGTCGCTCCGCCACCTCTGGCTAACCCGGAAACAACCCAAAAAAATTCATGCATTCGCATCTTCGCCCATCACATCTCTTCCGCCAAATCGTCCATTTGCCTCTTGCGGCAGCCGCCTTCGCCACCATTGCGGCCCCTGCGGCCGCATCGGATGATCCGCCTTTTTTCCTCGATTTCGGCCACGTAGACCTGGCGTGGAGCTTTTCGCCGGGTCAGGGATGGGGGGTTCTTGCGGAATACGACGAGGTGTTTCCCACAGCGTTCATCGCCCCTCAGGATGTCATCTTCGTCGCCAAGGACCTGCCCTTTCCCCAGGATGGCTCGCGGGCAAACCGTCCGGCCGGCTCATCATGGGGATTCGTCGGTGTGGAAGAAGGCGAACCTTTCTGGCTCCTGCCCGCCGCCGCCACCGGCGACGTAACCGAACTCGGCTTCAACACCTACGATGTGGCGGGAGTTTCGTTTGCCGACAATGTGCGCATCGATTTTCTCGATGTGGAGTTTTTCGGCGAAGGCGACGGCTTCTTCACCGTCTACACGGGCTTCCCTCATCTCGGCAGTGTGGTCCTCCACCATTCCACCACGCCCGGGCACCCGGGAAACGGCTCCTACACGCTTGGAGTGGACGACCACCAACACGTGAACTGGACGTTCAGCCACCGCGGGCTTTATCGTGTGACGATGCAGGCAAGCGCCCTGCTCACCCCGGGCGTCGAATCCTCCCGCGTGTTCAGCGACCCAGAGCAGATCCAACTCGCCGTGGGCCTTCGTGGGTTTGAAAACTGGCTGCTGACCCATCGCATCGATCCGGACGAGTGGTCGGAGGCCCCCCCCTTCGGCCCCGACAGCCTGCCGCCGCTGCTTCAGTATGCGCTCGGGGCCGAGCCCGCCGAAGACACGCGCGGCCTCGTCGAGTTCGACATACGTTCGTTTCTGGGTTCGGACTTCGCGGTGTTGGAGATGCCGCGCCGCACCGGGGCCGACGACGTGATCCTGCGGGTGGAAACGAGCACCGACCTTGTGGACTGGAATCACGGGCCGGGCCACACCACCAACCTCGACACACCACCCGAGCGGCTTGCCGAACGCGCCGCATCCTCCATGGAGGATGCGCCTCGGCTGTTTCTCCGCGCTGCCGCCGAGCGCGTGCCGCAGACTCCGTAAGAACGACACAAGGGGTGGCGATTTCTCACGCTTTCATGGGCAAGGCACGCCCGAGCCACACCATTCCCGGAGGCAAAAAACACCGGGTGCATCGCCATGAGTCCGCCCGCGAAAGAATCTGCCATTCAACGCCTGGCTCTTGCGCTGGCCTTTGTAGGCGGTGCGGCGGCCTTGGCCCATCAATTGCTGTGGACTCGCCGCCTGATCGACCTTTTAGGTGCCAGCCATGAATCCGCCGCCCGTGTGCTCGGTGTGTTCTTCCTCGGCCTGGCGCTTGGATCGGCGGCCGGAGGTGCGGCGGCCATGCGCTGGAGAAATCGCTGGCACGCCCTCGCCTGGATCGAACTCTCCATCGCCGCCACCACCGTGCCCTTGATCTTGCTGCCGCTGTGGTCGGGCAACCTCTGGCAAAGCCTGGGCCCCGACATTTTCGACAATGCGTCGGCGGCCTGGATCAAGCTCGCCCTGTGTTTGCTCCTGCTGGGACCTCCCGCCTTCTTCATGGGATTCTTCCTCCCCATGGCATCCGAGGCGCTGCGCGCAGGCAGCTCCGACCTTTCCCGCCCCGCCCTGCCGCTCTACGCCGCCAACACCCTGGGTGGAGTGGCTGGCCTGTTAATCACCGCAACACTGGCCATCCACCTGCTCGGCATGCGCGGGGCCATGCTCGCCGCCACCGCTTTGAATGGCTTTGTGGCGCTGGGTTGTTTCGCCCTCGCACGATTCGATATGTCCTGTGGACAAGGCCACCCCGCACGCCCGGCCCCGCCGGACATCCACCCCGAACACCCAGCCACCAGCCACACTGGACTTGCCTGGAAATGGCCAGTTCTAGCCGCCTTTTCCGGGTTCAGCGTGCTGGCCGTCGAGGTCATCATTCTCGCCTTGCTCCAGCTCGAAGTGCCGTTGTCTTTCTACGGACCGGCAGCCTTGCTCTCAGGGGTGATCCTGCTGCTCGGGCTGGCCGCCTGGACGGCCGCGCTGCCGGCGGTGCGGCGCCTGCCCACCTGCGGCCTGCTCGCGGGAGCCATGTGGGTGGCTGGCTTGAGCCTCGTGGCTGCGCCCCACCTTTTCCATTGGCTCGCCGGAGCGGGATTCGGCCCTTCATCCGCCTACCACCCGACTGGCTTTGCCGTGCGCCTCGTGATATTGCTCGGAATTTCGTTTGCCCTTCCCCTCTTTGCCATGGGGCTGATCTTTCCGCTGCTCACTCGCGCCGCGGCGCGGTCCTCGGGCCTCACCACGCAGTCGTGGGGAAAACTTCTTGCGATCAACGGACTCGGGGCCGCCCTCGGGGCGGAGCTCGCCTATCGCGTCGCCATGCCCGTCTTCGGTCTGCACAACGCGCTGGCGCTCACCGGGCTGGCCTATGTCCTCGTCGGTGTGGCAACCCTTCGCCCTTCCCTTCGCCCTTCCCCGGAAGGTGCCGCCCGGTTTTCTTCTCCACTTCGCGTTGCCGCCGCGGTCCTGGCGCTGGCTTCTCTCATTGTGCTCTGGCCCCGCAACCTTCCTCTGGCCAACCCGCATCTCGGCCTGCGGGTGATCGATTCACACGCCGGGCGCGACGGCGTGATCCTGGTGGCAGAGCACCCGGCCTTTGGCAAAGGCCTGCTCTCGTCCAACCAATACCTTCTCGGCTCCACATCCGCCCGCGCCGCCCAGGAACGCCAGGCACATCTGCCACTGCTCCTCCATCAAAATCCCCAACAAGTCGCATTCCTCGGCATGGCCACCGGCTCGACTCCAGCCGCCGCACTGGCCCACGAACCCGTCGAACGCGTCACGGCGGTCGAGATCTCGCCTGCCGTGGAAACCCTCGCCCGCCGCCACTTCGCCGACCTCCACGGGACGCTCTTCGAGGATCCGCGCACCCGTGTTGTGGTTGAAGACGCGCGCACCTTCATCGCCGCCGGCCGGGAACGCTTCGATGTCGTGGTCGGAGATTTGTTTCTGCCATGGGGCCCGGGCGAGGCCCGGCTCTACAGTCGCGAGCATTTCCAAGCCGTGCACGCGTCTCTGAAGCCCGGCGGCCTTTTCTGCCAATGGCTGCCTGGACACCAGCTTACCGCCGAAGACCTCGCCGCCATCCAATCCTCCTTCGACGCCGCCTTTGGCACATCCTGGCTGTTTGCCGGAGGGTTCGACAGCATCACTCCCTCCATTGCCCTGATCGGATGGCGCGACGGCACGCCCGGGCCCGACTGGGATGTGGTGGCAAGTCGTTGCGCGGACACAAGAAGGACCAATCTTGTTCGCGATCCGGTGGTTCGTCACGTCGATGCCCTCGCCATGCTCGATCTGGGTCCTTCCACCTGGCCCGCTTCCACCCGACCTAACACCCTGGACAATCTCGTGGTCGAACTTCAGGCTGGCCGCCGGAGGTTATCCCCGCAACGAGAACATCCCTACCTCGCCAACCGCGAATACATCGCCTGGCTGGAAAGCCTGAGCCTTGCCACGCCGACAGCCGAAGCAGGGCGCTCGCTGGCCCGCCGCGAATCCGCCGCCCGGGCCGCCGGAACACCCCTCTTCCAAAGCGAGGATGCAACCACCTTGTGGCTTGAGCTGCCCTCCTCCCTGCGTTGGGACTCGGAAGCCGACTGGTCGCTTTGGCCCGGCTCGCTGCGGCCACCCCGTTGAGCAAGGCATGGGATTGACTCGCCCGCCTACTCGCGCCAACATTGTGCGCACGCATGACGCTCCTCACCAGCCGCCGCCATCCCTGGGTCACACGCTGCCGCGAACTGGCTGCGGGGAAGCAGGAACAAAGCAACGACCCCGCTGCGCATTCGCAAGTTCTCCTCGACGGCCCCCACCTGCTGCGCGAAGCCCTCGCATCTGACGTGCCGCTTGATTTCGCGCTCGCTGACACCCGCATTCTTGAAAAGGAATCCGGTCGCTCGCTTGCCGACACCCTCGCCTCGCGCGGCATTCCCTTCCAAGAATGCGCCGGAAGCGTGATCGAAGCCGCCAGCCCGGTGCGCACGCCTGCGGGCGTTGTCGCCATTGCCAGGCTTGCTCCAGCCGATCCGGATTCACTCCTCCGCCACCCCACAAACCAGCTCGTTGTCGCCGCAGGCGGTGTGCAGGATCCCGGCAATCTGGGCGCCATCGTGCGCGTGGCCGAAGCCGCCGGGGCCGCCGCCGTAATCTCCACCTCCGGCTCAGCCGACCCCTTGTCCTGGAAAGCCCTGCGCGCCTCCGCCGGGAGCGCGCTGCGTCTGCCGGTAGCCCGCCACATCGAAGCCTCCGAACTGTGTGTGCTGGCGCAATCACACGGCTGGCGCATCCTCGCCACCGATCCCGCCGACGGCATGCCTCACGACCAAGTCGACTACCCTGGCCCGTCTTTGCTCCTGCTCGGCGGCGAAGGCCCTGGCCTGGACCCGGCCCTAATCGCCCAAGCCGACCAAAGGTTGCGCATCGACATGCAGTCACCGGTCGAGTCCCTCAATGTCGCGGTAGCCGCCGGCATCATCCTTTTTGAAGCACGCCGGCAACTCGCCGCCCGATCGAACAACGCCTCCTCCCAGTCACGCACCTCAGGTTGAGCTGTTGTATCGGATCTGGATTGAGTTTGACTGTCCCCAGGGGACGTCAATACAGGATAAAGTTGGATGCAGGACAAGGACCGAAGGCGTGGATTTGACATCAAAGCGCAAAGATGGCTACCCCCCAAAGAGCGGCGAACCTTCTTCGGCGATGGGGATGAAGGGGAAAATGAGAAAGCGCTTCGCTCCGTGCCATTTGCTTTGAACACATCAACTCTCATCAGCAGGTGGATTGCGGCGGCGGTATAGGGCCTTTTCGCCCTCGACGAGGAGGAACACGAGCAGTCCAGCTCCCACGATCCACAACCAGGAAACGGCGGGCGGAGGCGCGGTGCCAAACCACACGTTCATTAAAGGCAGGAAGGTGAAACCGGCCTGCAAGAGCAGCATGAGCCCGATGGCTATCATCACGGCCGGGCGAGCAAAGATGTCGGCGCGCAGCGAAGAGTCGTGCATATAGCGGCAGTTCAAGAGGTAGAAGACCTGGCCCGCGACAAGCGTGTTCACGGCAATGGTTCGTGCCGCCTCGATTCCGATCCCCGAGCGGAACACCCAGTACACGAGGAAAGTGAATCCTCCCACAAGCAGTGACACGAGCACAACTCTCCACAGGAAATGCATGTCGAGGATCGGTGCGGCGGGCGGGCGCGGTGGACGCTTCATCGTGTTCGGCTCGGTCGGCTCGAAGGCCAGCGCCAGCGCCAGCGTCACTGCAGTG
The DNA here is from genome assembly GCA_007125835.1 of Verrucomicrobiales bacterium. Taxonomy (GTDB): domain Bacteria; phylum Verrucomicrobiota; class Verrucomicrobiia; order Verrucomicrobiales; family SLCJ01; genus SLCJ01. The sequence continues at coordinate 7,735 of SLCJ01000217.1, forward strand.
ACCATGTTAACCCACAGGATCTGCACCGGCGTGATCGGCATGGTCATCCCCGCCAGCAATGCCACCACAATCACAAGCGACTGAGCACCGTTGGTCGGCAGTATGAACAGGAGGGTTTTGCGCAGATTGTCGTAGATCGTGCGCCCCTCCTCCACCGCATGGGCAATGGACGCGAAGTTGTCATCGGCCAATACCATCTCGGACACATCTTTGGTGACCTGGGTTCCTTTGATCCCCATGGCGATTCCCACATCGGCACTCTTAATGGCCGGAGCGTCATTGACGCCATCGCCCGTCATGGCGACCACCTCGCCGCGCGATTGCAAGGCGCGCACGAGGCGCAATTTGTGTTCCGGGCTGGTGCGCGCGAAGACGTCGCTTTCCTGGGCGGCGCGGGCCAGCTGTTCGTCGTCCATTTCTTCGATCTCGGCACCCGTTACCGGATTGCCCGAGTGTTTGAGCCCCACCTCGGCTGCAATCCCCGAAGCCGTGAGCGCGTGGTCACCGGTGATCATTTTCACGTGAATGCCCGCCTCCAGGCACTGCTTGACAGCGACAATGGCGTCCGCGCGCGGCGGATCAATCAGACCGACAATGCCGAGAAAATCCAGATCGTTTATGTCCTCGTGAGCCACTGTGTCCTTGTCCGTGTGCACCCGGGCCACGGCCAGCACGCGCATGCCCGTCGAGGCCAGCGCCTCGATCTCTTTCTCCCAGAAAGCGGGATCGAGATCCTCCATGCCGTCTGCTCCAGCCTGGCGGCTGCTGCGCTCGATAATTCGCTCGGGCGCGCCCTTGATATGCAGCCAACTTACGCTGTCGTCCAGCTCGTCGAGCGTGGCCATATACTTGTGCTCGGATTCGAAAGGCAGCACGTCGATTCGTTTGCCAATGGACTCGTCGAATCCCCCTTTCGAAGCCAGCACGCGAAGCCCCGCATCGGTGGCCTCGCCGCGCACAGTCCAATCCTCACTCTTATCTGTTGGAGGATCAATCTCAGCATCGTTGCACAAAGCAATCGCACGCAAAAGGTCGGCAAGCTGCGGCTCGTCCGGGCCATGCACTTTTTCCGCCTCTTCTTCATCACCTTTCCGGCGCAGGATTTCCCCCTTGGGATTGTATCCGGTGCCCTCCACCTTGTATTCGGAGGCCGCCGTGCGCACAACCCGGGCTGTCATTTCATTGCGGGTCAGGGTGCCGGTCTTGTCGGAGCAAATGACAGTCACTGAGCCTAGCGTCTCGACCGAAGGCAGCTTGCGCACGATGGCATTGCGCCGCGCCATGCTCTGCACGCCTAGAGCCAGCGTGATGGTGAGGATCGCGGGCAGGCCCTCGGGAATCGCCGCCACCGCCAAGCCAATCACGGCGAGGAAAAGATCGGCGGGCGTGAAGTCGTGAAAGAACCAGCCAATGGCGAAAAACAGAGCCGCCGCCACAACAATCACGATCGAAAGCAAGCGGGCGAACTGGTCAATCTTGCGCAGCAGCGGCGTGCGCGGCTTTTCCAACTCCTGCATCATACCGCTGATGCGCCCCAATTCCGTCTCCGCACCCGTGGCCACCACATAGCCGCGCGCCCGTCCGTAGGTCGAGAGCGTTCCAGAAAAAGCCATGCATGTGCGGTCGCCCACCACGGCACCCTCTGCCACCGCGTCCGTCCGCTTCTCGACCGCCTCGGACTCGCCGGTCAGCGCGGCCTCCTCTACCTTGAAATCGCGTACGAACACGAGTCGCACGTCGGCCGGCACACGGTCGCCGCTGCCCATTTCAACCAAGTCGCCGGGTACTAGGTCCTCGGCATTGATGCGCTTGCGTTTGCCGCCCCGGATCACATTGGCCTCCAGCGACAGCATCTTGCGGATCCCCTCCAACGCCTTCTCCGCTTTGCCCTCCTGCACGAATCCAATCACCGCGTTGATGATGACCACAGCCAGGATCACCCAGGTGTCAACCCAATGCCCCATCAACGCCGTGATCACCGCCGCCGCGATCAGGACGTAGATCAAGACGTTGTGGAAATGACTGAACAGTTGCGCCAGCGCGCTGCGGCGCGGGGGTTCGGGCAGCACGTTGCGGCCGTAATGTTCGACACGCGCCCCCGCTTCGTCCTGAGACAGTCCCTCGGCACCGGTCTCGAGCCACCCGCCGACCTCGTCGGTCCCGGCGGCATGCCATTTTCTCGCGTTTTCCTTTGCGTTCTTTTCATCCATCCCACAAGATACGACGCCACCGGATATTTCCTTGTAAATTTCGACCGCCACCGATCCGATTTTCAAACACCATGGCCACACCCGAATCACCATCTGCGGAAACCCGGCACGCCAACCGCAAGGTGGGTGTCGAGCTGGAATTCGGCGGACTCGACCTGCCCGTGATCCTGCAGCGCGTGCAGGACGCCGTGGGTGGCCGCATCGAACAGAAAAGCGCCTACGAAGGAGCGGTTGTCGGCACATCGGTCGGCGACGTGCGCGCCGAACTCGACGCCTCGCTCTTCCGCAATTTCAAGCTCAGGGGGCTTCTGCGCAACCTTGCACTCGACCAAATTGAAGGATCCCTCGAAGAACGGGTCGAGCGTGCCATGGCCACAGAAGCCCGGCGTTTCGTTCCCTTCGAGGTGGTGTTCGAACCCATTCCGTTTTCCCTCATCGGCGACTTGGAAGCAGTTCGAGAAAGTCTGCGGCGCGGTGCGGAGGGCACCGGAGTCTCCGTATTCAATGCTTTCGGCCTGCATTTCAACCCGGACCTCCCCGACATCGGACCCGAATCCCTGCTGCGCTACCTGCGGGCATTCCTCTGCCGCTACCCCTCCCTGCTCAAGCGCCACGACGTGGACACCACGCGCCGCATCAGCCCGTTCATCGACCCCTTTCCCCGCGACTACGCAAGCGCCGTTCTTCAAACCGAGTATACCCCTGATTCCGCCGCCTTGATCGACGACTACATCGCCGCCAACCCCACGCGCAACCGCCCCCTCGACCTGCTCCCGGCCCTGGCCTGGCTCGACGAGGAGCGCGTCCGGCACCACCTGCCCGATGAAAAGATCGGACGGCGTCCCGCCCTGCACTACCGTCTGCCCGACTGCCGCATCGACGACCCCGACTGGCGCATTTCCCACGAATGGCGGCACTGGCTCGCCATTGAGGACCTCGCCGCCAGTCC
>SLCJ01000063.1 GCA_007125835.1 Verrucomicrobiales bacterium
GCGACGACCGTGTTCGCCTTGGTGCTGATGACTCTGGGCCTGATGGTGAAAAGCGCGTTTTTCCCGCTTCATTTCTGGTTGCCCCCGGCCCACGGCTCGGCCCTGCCGCCGGTGAGCGCGCTGCTTTCGGCTCTTGTGGTGAAAGGATCGTTCTACATTCTGCTGCGCTTGTGGGCGGAGGTGTTCGGGGTGTCGCTGACCTTTGCCGCCGGGCAGCTTGTGGGCGTGTGCGGGGCGGTGGCGGTGGTGTGGGGGTCGTGGCAGGCGCTAAATCAGGACCGGCTCAAACTGATTGTCGCCCATTCGAGTGTGGCGCAGTTGGGGTATTTGTTGATGGTATTCCCGCTGCTGGTTCTGGCCCCGGGCACGGCGGTGGCGGCGGCCGACTGGCTGTCGCCCGCCTGGACGGCCGCCGTGTATCAAACTCTTTCGCACGCATTGGCCAAGGCCTCGCTTTTCCTCGCCGCAGGGGTGATTGTGATCGCCGCCGGCCACGACCGCCGCGAGTCGCTGCTCGACCTGGTGGCCCGGAGGCCGATGACGGCCTTCGCGATCGGGCTGGCCGGCATCAGCCTCACCGGGCTGCCGCCGAGCGGCGGATTTTTCGCCAAGTGGATGTTGCTCAAGGCGGCGCTCAGCAGCGGGCAGTGGTGGTGGGCTCCGGCGGTATTGGCCGGAAGTTTTCTCACCGCAGGTTACGTGTTCATGATCCTGCGTCTGGCTTTCGCCCCGGGCGGGCGGGACGTGTCCAACCGTCCGGTGCCGCACGGGCTCGAAGTCGCCTCGCTGCTGCTGGCGGTGGGGGCGTTCCTGATCGTGATTCCCTCGGAGGCGGTGATCCGCTTCCTTGAAACCGCCGCGCCCTTCGGCTCGGCAATTGTTCCAGGGGAAGGAGGGGTGACGCCATGACACTCAATCAGTGGCTGCCGCTTTTGATCCTGATCAGCTCGCTGGTGCCGGGCTGCCTGATCTTCCTGCTGCGCGAGGAAAACGCCTCCCTGCGGACCACGCTCAACCTCACCGGAGCCGTGGCCAAGCTCGTTCTGGTTGCCTGGGTTTTCGTTCTTTACCGGCAGGGGCAGGTTCTCGACTACCGCTTCGTGCTGGCTCCGGACCTGTCGTTCTCGCTGCGGGTGGACCGGCTCGGGTTGTTTTTCGCCGGGCTGTCGGCGGTGCTGTGGTTGGTCACGACCATCTATGCGATCGGCTACCTTGAGGGCTCGCCGCACCGCCGCAGGTTTTTCGGGTTCTTCAGTCTTTGTGTTACTGCAAGCACGGGCATCGCGCTGTCGGGCAATGTGGTTACGTTTTTCGTGTTTTATGAGTTCCTGACGCTCGCCACCTATCCGCTGGTGGTGCACCGGGGCACGGAGAAAGCGGTGAATGCCGGTCGGACGTATCTCTGGTATACAATAGGTGGTGGTTCGGTGTTGTTTGTGGCGGTGGTCGGCTTGCAGGTGTTGGCGGGGCCCATTTACTTCGGCGAGACCGAGATTCTCGCCGCCCTGGCCGGCGAGCACCGCTTCGCCGTGACGCTGCTGTTTTTCCTCATGCTCACTGGGCTTGCGGTGAAAGCGGCAATCTTCCCGCTGCATGGCTGGCTGCCGGTGTCGATGGTCGCACCGGCTCCGGTGAGTGCGCTGCTGCACGCCGTGGCGGTGGTGAAGGCAGGGGCCTTCGGAATCGTGCGCCTGGTCTACGACGTGTATGGCGTGGAGCTTGCTGCCTCGCTGTCGCTGCTCACTCCGCTGGCAGTGCTGGCGGCGTTCACCATTTTGTATGGTTCAGTTCGCGCCTTGTTTCAGGACGACCTTAAGAAGCGGCTGGCGTTTTCGACGGTCAGCCAGCTTTCCTACATCGCGCTCGGGGTGGCGATTCCGGGCCTGCTCAGTTCGACGGGAGCCATCGTGCATCTGGTCCACCAAGGCATCATGAAGATCACGATGTTTTTCGCCGCCGGCAACATTGCGGAAACATACGGCTTTCACAAAGTCAGCCAGATCAACGGCATCGGTCGACGGATGCCGTGGACAATGACCGCCTTCACCATCGCCGCCCTCGGCATGATCGGCCTGCCGCCCGTGGCCGGATTCGTAAGCAAGTGGTACCTCAGCCTCGGAGCCATCGAGGCGGGCAGCCCGTGGGTGGTGCTGGTGCTTCTGGCCAGCAGCGGCCTCAATGCCGCATATTTCCTGCCTATCGTTTTCCGCGCCTGGTTTCGCGAGCCGGATGACCCGTCGGCCCGCAAGCTCTGCGGCGGAAATAGGGAAACCCGTTTGTTTCTCCTGGTGCCGGTGGTGGTCACCGCCGTGTTCTCCCTGGCCGCCGGCATCCTCGCCGCCGCTCCCAACAGCCCGCTGGATTTCGCCCGTCAGATTGCCGAAAGGCTCTACCTGCCATGATCTGGATTCTTGCCATCACCCTGCCCATGCTGGCCACCCTTGCGGTGCCGCGCCTCGCCGCACGCCCGCACGCCATCGGCCTGCTTCTCATGGCCGCCACGCTGCCGGCGATAGCGGCGGCGTGGACGCTGCCACCGCTCGCGCACCTGCCCTGGTTCCTGCTCGGGTCCGACCTCGGGGTGGATGCGCCGCGCCGCGTGCTGCTTGTGCTCGCCGCCATTCTCTGGGCCTGCGCCGGGTGGTTCGCCGGTGGCTACCTGCGCGGCGCGCCACGAATCCGCTCGTTCTGTGTTTTCTTCCTCGGTGCGATGACCGGAAACTTCGGACTGATCCTCGCCGAAGACGTGCCCACCTTTTACACCTTCTTCGCGCTGATGACTTTTTCGTCCTACGGACTGGTCGTGCACACACGTGAGGACACCGCGCTGCGC
>SLCJ01000189.1 GCA_007125835.1 Verrucomicrobiales bacterium
GGAAGGCTGCCTTGCCGGCGATCTGGAAGGCGATGTCCTTGGAGTCGACGGGGTGTTGTTTGCCATCGAAGAAGTCGGCCTTCACATCGACCACAGGGTAGCCGGCGAGGAACCCTTCGGCGCAGGCGGCGCGCACACCTTTTTCCACGGATGGAACGAACACGCGGTCGACATTGTTGCCGACAAGCGAATGCCCGAACTGAACGCCAGAGTTGCGCTCACCGGATTCGACGCGCAGCCAGACTTCGGCGAACTGACCGGCACCTCCGGTTTGTTTTTTGTGGCGGTAGCGGGTTTCGCCCTTGCCTTTGATTGTCTCGCGGAAGGGAACTCGTGGCGGGATCAGGCGCACTTCGACATTGAAGCGGCGCTTGAGTTCCTCGGTGGCCACTTGCAATTGGATTTCGCCCTGGCCGGAGATGATGGTCTGGCCGGTTTCGTCGTCGAACTTGTAGCGGAAGGTCGGATCCTCCTCATGGAGCAGTGCCAGGCCCTCGGCGAGCTTGTTCAGATCGGATTGCGAATTGGCTTCGAGTGCGCCGTGGGTGTTGGGCTCGGGGAAGTCGATGCGCTCCAGTTTCACCGGCCGCGAGGGCGAGCACAGGGTGTTGCCTGTGTGGGTGGATTTCAGTTTTACAGTGGCGCCGATGTCGCCGGCATTGAGAACCTTGACCGTCTCGCGGTTGGGGCCGCAGATGGAGAAGACCTGGCCGATGCGCTCGCTGGACTGGGTGTTGGGGTTGTAGACTTCGGAGCCGCTGGTGATCTGTCCGCTGTAGACTCGGAAGAACGAGACGTTGCCCATGTGGGCCTCGTTCATGGTCTTGAAGACAAAGGCGACGGTCTCCTTGTCGTCGAGCGCGACGTCCACCTCGGAGCCGTCCTCGGCCTTGCCATCGACATGCTGCTTGTCCAGCGGCGAGGGGCCGTATTTGGCGATGAAGTCCATCAGGCGGGCGACGCCGACATTCTGAGTGGCCGAGGTGCAGAAGAGGGGAACAAAAATGTTACCCTGGACGGCGTCGTGGATGTGCGAGCGCATTTCCTCCTCGGTGAGGGTGCCTGTTTCGAAGAAGCGTTCGAGGGTTTCGTCGTCGGCTTCGGCGACATATTCGATGAGCTGGCGGTGCAGTTCGCTGACTTTTTCTTTGAGCGGGCCGGCGGCGGGCTGCTCGGTGAATTTGCCGCTGCCGTCGGTGGCGAACGTGATCACTTCACTGCGCATGACGTCGAGGATGCTTTTGAACCCGGGACCGGCATCGATGGGCAGAGTCATGGGAAACACCTTGCTGCCGAAGTGCTCGCGCGCTTCTTCGAGTACTTCGTCGAAGCGGGTGTGTTCCTTGTCGAGCTGGTTGATGACAAGGATGCGGGGCAGGCCGTAGAGGGTGGCGGCGTCCCAGACTTGGTCGGTGCCGACCTCGATGCCGCTGGTGGCATTGGCCACGACAAGGGCGAAATCGGAGACGCGCAGGGCGCTGAGATGCTCGGCGGTGAAATCGGCGAATCCGGGGCAGTCGATGATGTTGAACTTACGGTCGAGCCATTCGGTGCGCACGACCGTGGCGTGGATCGAGATCTGGTGTGCTTTTTCGTCCGGATGGAAGTCGGCCATCGTGGTGCCGTTCTCGATGCTGCCGAGGCGGCCGATTTCCCCTGCGGTGGCGAGCATGGCTTCGGCAAGCATGGTTTTGCCGCTCGAGCCGTGGCCGACGAGGGCGAAGTTGCGGATGTCTGGTGCTTTGTATTCCTTCATGGTTTTTTTTCTTTCTACGGGCTGCGGCGGCGCGTCGGGTGGATGGCAGGGCGGCGAGAAGCTCCCCGCCACGGTTACCGACCGACGCGGCCGCTCAATGGGGACGGTCGCTGAACGAGGTGATGACTGGGCTGACCAAGCGGTTGTAGTCGGTGAATTCCATGGTGATGGCCTCGGAGTGGTCGCCGGCGTTGAATGTGATGCGTGGTTGTTCGGCGAGGCTGTGGCTGACGTAGGTTTTCATGCCGTAAAGGTTGCCAAACGGTGGCATCGCGCCCAGTTCGCAATCGGGAAAGCGCGACTGGAATTCCTCTTCGGTGGCGAGATACATGTCGCGGGTGCGCAGTGAATCCATCATGCGGTGGAAGTCGATGTGGTAGCTCGCGGGAAGTACGGCGAGGGCCAGTTCACCCTTGATGTTGACCACCACGGTTTTCGCCACTTCGTGTTCGGGCACGTGGATGGATTGTGCCACATCGTGGGCGGTGTAGGCTGGCGAGTGGGTGACGCTGATGTATTTGACTTCGTAGGAGTCGAGAAAGTCTTTCAGTTTTTTGGCAATCATGGCGTTGGTTTAGTTCGGGATATGGGTTTGGTTTCGAGGGTGCCCGGCTTCCCCGGAGAGGGTGACGGGCACGGACAGGATTATCCTAGGGATAAGGAGAGTGGCAGGTCAAGGAATTGTGTGAAAAGTGGAGGATACGGGAGGTTTTCCGGAAAAAACGGTGGTTTTTGGTGGATTCATGCGTGAGAAAAGTGGTCCCAGCCGCCGTTGAGTGGGGTGGCCGGGGTGCCGGAGGGAGTGAGCCGACCGATGGGGGTGAGTGGAGTATCGGGAAATTCGGCGGTCCACTGGGAGCGGAGATCCGGTATTTTGTCGGCGGAGATGGCGGCCAGCAACTCGTAGTCCTCGCCATCGCCTGCGGCGTGGGTGGCGTCGCAGCCCTCGTGGAGGGGAATGGAGGCGGGGTCGATGAGAAACGAGCAGCGGGAGGCTTCGGCGAGGCGCGGAAGGTCGCGGGCCAGTCCGTCGGAAAGGTCCATCATGGCTGAGGGGCGGCAGTGCGCTGCCA
>SLCJ01000271.1 GCA_007125835.1 Verrucomicrobiales bacterium
CCCTCCGGCACTGCCCACTCCACCATCGCCCTGGCATGCACGCCGATCACCCGCTCCTCGGGCCGCCCGTTCACTTCCACCGGATCACCCCCCACATTGGTCCCAAACCCCACACTCCCCCACCCGGTGGAAGCACTTGTCACCGCCTCCTCGCCGCTCACATCAATCTCACCCGCAGGACCGTGGAAACGCGGACGGATCAAGTTCGCCCAACACCAGAAATTCGTCTCTCCCGCAAGATCAATATGCATCCGCAAAGCCGCCAAACCGCGCACCGGAATCTCCACCTCAACCATCCGCTCACCTCCGTGCGCGCTCATCTCCGCGCCACGCCAGGCCTCCTCCCATGCCGGCGGACGCAACACATCAAACGAAACAAGCCCGCGCCCCTCCGCCGCATCGAAACGCTCGCCCGCGTCCATCTCAAGGCTGCGTGTTTCCTGATACTGAAACAACCCCTGATCCGGACGCAGCTCCAGCGCAGTGCGGAAAACGGCCCCATCCATAGCCAACAGCAGGTCGCCAACACGCAGGTGCCCGTCGGCCGGCGACCCCGGGGCCACCGCCACCACTTCGAAGCAGTCCATCAAGAGCTCACCCGCCTCATCCAACAACGCTTCCGGCCAGATTGCCCGAAAACCAGCATAGCCCCCCCATGAACGGTCGTGCATCCGCACGTGAATCCCAAGCGGTCCCCAGTGAATGATATAGTTCCGGGCCACCTCGGGCGAATCCGCGCCAAACCAACCGCCGTGAACTACTGGCGTGTTCCGGGTTCTCTCCTCCAAGTCAAGGCCCGCCACCTGCTCACGCCAGGCCGCGAGCTCAAATTCACCTGCCTCACCAGGCTCGGAGACAGGAAACTCCACCGCTCCCGAAAACCCCGTTGCAAACAGCAGAAAAAGGACCGCAGCCGGTCCGGTCAAGTCTTTTTCAATCAGCCCCCATTTCATCCGTGCCGATACCCCGCCGGGCGCATTGTTCTTTCACAGAAGAGATGGCCCGGACCGGGACCCCCTCGCCATTTTCAAAATGCCGGATCATATCAGGTAAAAGGCGGGCGGCACTACATCGGCGGCCCGCTTGCCACATCAGGCGCGGTCCCTCCCCGAACCCACGACACAAAAGACCGCCAGTTCCGCTGAAACAATCCATCGCGCACACCATCCAACCCCAACGCCCCCGACACTCCCTCCTCACGCCCGCGGAAACGCGGCGGCATGAAGGCGAAGGCAACCAACGTCCCCCCCTTCTCCACAAAAACCGTCGGCCCCGGAAATCCCCGCCCGATATATCGACGCATGCCTACCGCCGGAATCGTCCTCTCGCGGCACCACGGCCACGGACGCCCCCGGAAAACCAATCCCTCGCTGGCATCCAATTCCAGATACCCGCGCGTCCGCCTCGGCATCCCCCATCCGCCGCCCTCCAGAAACGCCCGCACCCGCCCCCCCGGCACCGCGCTCCCCTCACGACGCCCAATCCAATCCCACGCCAGTGTGGATCCATAAGCCACCAGCCTCCAAGCCCACCCCGAACAACGGAACGCCAGCCAGATCACCGGCACCGCTACCACCAATCCAAGCCACGGATTGATCAGAGCCGTCAGCGCGACAGCTCCGAAGGCCACCCCCCTCACCAGCCTGAGTGCCACATCAAAAAACGCCGAAGGGCTGAGAAGAATCAAAATATTCACCGCCTGCGACATCAACCAAACCACCGCGAATACCACCGTCAGCGACACGGCCAGAAATCCACCCGCCACCCAACCCGGAAGATCCAATCCCCCGAGCGAAACCCCGTCCGGTACCTGCGAACTCCCGGACTCATACACCCGCTGAATTAACACCACCAACACCGGAGCCGCCACCACCGCACTCAGCTTGTTCTCCACAATCTCGACCAAATCCAAAGGCTTGTCCGCAAACGGCAGCAAACCCGAAAGCGGGTCCTTGAACGCAAGCACCCCCACAACCAAAAATGCCGGAAGCCAGAACCACGGCGACGCATGCCACGGCAGATTTGCACGCCCCTCCGTATCCGCCCTCCAGTAATCCAACGCCCCAAGGGCCGCCACCCCGAGCAAAGGCGAAATCGCCACCCCCGTGGTCGCGCTCAGCGACTCCGCCAACACAACCCCCGGCAACACCAGCCTCTCCCGATCCGCCCCCCCCTGCTCCTCGCTCCCCAAATTCCCCGCCTCTGCCGCCTGATCCACTTGCAAAACACCCTCATCCACACTCGCCGCACCAGTCGGCACCGCGAAACACAGCACCGCAACAAAAAGCATCATGCAGAAACCACCCCGGACCATGGACAACTATCCACCCGATTCCCCGCGCGGAAAAGCCAAAAATCCCTCAATCTCATGCCCAAACCAATTCAAGCCATGGCCTTGGTGCTGCCCGCCAGGCGGCTGTAAGGCGGCCCAGCGGACCAATTCAGCGCCGCTTCCGGCGGCCACCCAGCCCCTCGCCGCGCAACCGATGAGCCCCCCTCTTCCCGCTCCCACGCCGCTTTTGAACCGGACTTTCCGCCCTTCCTTTTCCAACGCCCCTTTTGCCAGGGCCTCTCCCCGCAGCACGGCCCAACATCTTCGCAGCCACCCGCCGCGCCGCTCCCTCGCCTCCGGAAATCACCTTGCGCCTGCCCTTGCCACCTGCAACCACAACCCCCGCCGGAACCCCGCTCGAAACCGTCAGAAACTCAACCTCGGAGTCCGACAAACGACGCCACTTCCCAGGCTTCAAATGCGGATCCGAAAAACGCCCGATACGCGTTCGTAACAATCGAACCACCGTATATCCGTACGCCTCAAACATCAGCCGCACCTGCCTCTTCAAACCTTGAGTCAACACCACGCGCACCACCCGCGGCTCCAGCGCCCGCACCGCCACCGCCCGCGCCAGCCCCTCAGGCGTCTCAATTCCCTCCAAAAACGCTCGCCGGTGGCGCATGTCAAACACGTGATCCAACCAAACCAGATACTCCTTCTCCACAGCCGAACCCGGACGCGTCAGCCGCTGACTCAACTCCCCGCAGTTTGTCAAAACCAGCAGCCCCTCCGAATCCTGATCAAGCCGCCCCACATGCGCAAGATGCCCCAACTCCTGCGGCAGTAATTCATACACCGTCCGCCGACCCTGCGGATCCACCCGCGAGCACAAGCACCTCCGAGGCTTGTTCAACACAACCACCATCGGCCGCGCCGGACGCACCACACGACCATCCACCTTCACCTCGTCGCCCGCCTTCACTCGAACCCCGAATTCCGACACCACCGCCCCATTCAGGGAAACCCGCCGCTCGGTAACCAAAGCCTCACAGGACCGCCGCGAACCCAAACCGCAGGAGGCAAGATACCGATTCAGGCGCGTATCACTCATATTCCTCGGCAAATCATAGTTGACCCCTCCAAACTAGACCCATTCCCACGAAAAAACCCCGGCCACCCATGCGGCGTCCGGGGTGCGGGCGGGAAAATTCCCCGCAATCACATCTCCGGCTTCGTCTTCGGCAGATTCACGGGCAACTGCCCCTCCTTAAACCGACCCTCGGCCTTGAGCTGCTTGATCCGCTCAAAACGCTTGAGCACGTTGCGCTTCGCGCCAACAGACTTCGATGACTTCAATGTGGGATGCTGGGACATAATCAAATGAAAAACAGGGGTGAAACCAAATGAATCCTCGCTCGCCTCCGCAAACGGGCCGCAAAAATACCCCAACACCTCCCCCACCGCAACGCCCTTTTTCCTTCGTTTGGGTCTTACCCCAATATTTTTGTTGCGGGGTGGTGATTGGGGGCTAATGTGGCGTATGAGGAAGCCGCGAGCATTGGCGGAACCGGGACGGCCGGGTTTGTATCACGTGTGTTCGCGTGTGGTCGACCGGCGTGCGGTTTTCGGCGCTGGTGAGCGCCGCCGGTTTTTATTCCTGACCAAGAGCGTCGCGGCCTTTGCCGGGGTGGATGTCGTGAGCTGGTGCCTGATGAGCAACCACTTTCATTTGTTGGTGCGGGTTTCCGCTCTTGATCCCAAGAGCTTGAGCGACGAGGAGGTGTTGTCGCGTATGGAGCATATCTACGCACCTGCGCGCATGCGCCATTTCCGGGGCGTCTGGGAGCGATTGGGCACTGCAGAGGCGCGCCTTGAATTTCTGGCCCCCTTCCGGGCACGGATGGCAAACCTGAGCGAGTTCGTGAAGACGGTTAAGCAACGCTTCACCCAGTGGTATAATCACCGCAATGATCGTGACGGAACTCTGTGGGAGTGCCGGTTCCACAGTGTGCTGCTCTTCCACAATGAAGCGGATGACGGCAATGGCCTGGGGATCCTCGCCCGCTTTGTGGCTGGCTACATCGATCTCAATCCTGTTCGTGCTGGCATAGTGCCATACCCAGAGCAATCCGACTGGAGCGGGTTCGGGGCTGCCTCCCGTGGCGACCCGGACGGTGTGGCTGGGTTGCGGATTCTTTGGGGGCGCAAAGCTACAGATCACAAGGCCGCCGAGGCCGTCCTGCAAATGCATGAACACATGATGCGTCAGGCACTTGCTCGTGACAGTGATCAGGTGCCTGGCAAGGGGAAAAGCAAGGAAAAGCCACCAATCGGAGCACGGAAAAATGCCGCAGCTGGGGCATTGGGCTTCCGGGCATCGCCACACCGGGAGACGAGTGACGAGAGAAGAGGAAGCGCCGGCCCCGAGGAGGCGCAGATCCTCTCCCGAATGGCCGAGCGGTGCGTCGAGTTGACAAAGGGGCATGTGCTCGGGAAGCGCTGGCTGATCGAGCGGAGTCTCTGAGACGGCGTGCCCTCGCGGGTTCGGTGAAGTCGCCGCCCCCCCAACAGCCCAGAGGTTACTTTGGCGCGAAAGGCCTTGCAAGGAAAAGCACTCGCAAAGAGTGGGCGTCTGTAGCAAAGTATTCGAGCGTTTTCTCCGGAGGGGCCTTGTTGCCCACTCCATCTCAACCCCAAAGCCCATTGGCTCCTGATGCCAGATTCAGCCCCACCATCCGCACCAAATGCCCGCTGGCAGGACGATGCCGGGAGAGGTCGCGTGCTCGCTTTGGAGGGCGACTGGTTGGAAGGGCACCAGCCGGCCACTCTGCCGGAGGCGGGAAACGCGCCGCCCGAATTCTACGATTGCAGCGGCCTTGGCCGGTTCGACTCCACGCTTGCTGGGTTTCTCACCGCGATGATCCGTGCTTCGCAGGGAGGCTTTTCGCAGAGGGGCGAAGTGTCGCTTGAGGGGCTTCCGGATGGTCTTGCCCAGCTGGTCCGGCTGGCCCTGACCGTTCCGGAGCATGAGGAGGTCCGGCAGGATTTCCATCCTGGAAATTTCGTTTCGAGGATCGGGTTCGCGATTTCCAATGCGATGCGGGAATTTACGACCGCCGCCGATTTCACGGGCAGGCTCATCTTTTCGTTTCTTCGACTCCCCGTGGGACGCGCCCGTTTCCGGGCACGCGATTTCCGCCTGTTGCTGGAGCAGACGGGTCCGAACGCACTGCCTATCGTTCTTCTCATCAGCTTTCTGATCGGCTCGATTCTGGCGTTCGTGGGCCATGCTCAGTTGGCATTGTTCGGGGCCAGCATCTTTGTCGCCGACCTGGTGGCCATTGCCATGGTGCGGGAAATGGGGGCGTTGATGACCGGCATTATCATGGGCGGCCGCACCGGGGCGGCCTATGCGGCCCAGCTATCCAGCATGAACGCCAACGAGGAAATTGACGCTCTGCGAACCTTTGGTTTCTCTCCATTTGATTTCCTCGTGCTTCCACGGGTGCTGGCGCTGATCATCACCATGCCGATTCTCACCCTGTTTGCGAATCTGGCCGGTTTCATCGGCGGCATGCTCGTCGCGGCCTCTCTCGGCACACCGCCCGTGCTATTCTACCATGAAGCACTCACTGTACTGACCACACAGAATTCATTTCTGGGAGTTGGTAAATCCGTATTTTTCGGCGCTGCAATCGCGATGTCGGGTTGTTACTTTGGCTTCCACGCGCAGCGATCCTCGGAGGGCGTGGGGTTGGCCACCACCCGCGCGGTGGTGGTCTCGATTACCGCGATCATTGTGATCAATTCCGCATTCGCCGCCCTGTTTTCGGTCCTTGGCATTTGAATTCCTTCCCTCATGTCCGCCAATACAAAAGACAACGCGAAGATTTCCGTCCGCGGGCTGACCATGGCCTACGGCTCGTTCGTGGTCATGCGCAATCTCGATTTTGACATCGCGGCCCGAGACATTTTCATTATCATGGGCGGCAGCGGGTGCGGGAAAAGCACGCTGCTCAGGCACATGATTGGTCTTGTCGAGCCTGCCGCCGGCGAAGTGCTTTACGAAGGGAGGAATTTCACGAGGGCCGGCGAGGCGGAACGCGACACCCTTCGCCGCCGCTTCGGCGTGATGTATCAATCGGGTGCCCTTTGGTCCTCGCTCACGCTGGCGGAGAATATCGCGATGCCGATCGAGGAGAATACCGGTCTGTCTGGACGCGCCCTCCGCGACTTGGTCGAATACAAGCTTTCGTTGGTCGGCCTGGCAGGATTTGGGGAATACTACCCCTCGGAAATGAGCGGAGGCATGAACAAAAGGGCTGGGATAGCCCGTGCAATGGCGCTGGATCCGGAAATTCTCTTTCTTGACGAGCCAGGAGCGGGTCTGGACCCGCTCAGCGCAAGTCGGCTTGACGACCTGATTCTCCGTTTGCGCGACGCCCTTGGTTCGACGTTCGTCATTGTCACACACGAGTTGCACAGCATCATGAGCATTGGTTCCAATTCCGTTTTCCTCGACACTTCCACCCGCACCCAAGGGGCGGTGGGTCCTCCCCAACAGCTGCGATCGGGCGAGAAGTCGTCCGCAGCCCGCGAATTCCTTACCCGCGGACGCGGGACCGGGAGCCAGGGCACCAATGCTTGATCCGCTCCGACCCGCGTAGAGTAAACCGAGCATGTGCCGAACCAAGCCCCCTTGCGAATCCAACTTCTATTTTCCCTACTCCCCCCCCTTTCATCCGCCACCCGGCCCCCCGTTCCCATCCGCTCGTTTTGAGAATGCACATCGCCCCGGGGAGGCTACATTGAATCCTCAGGCGGCACCCATCCACCTTCCATGAGTCGAAAAGCCAGCACAACTCTTATCGGAACATTCGCACTCGTTGGCATCGCCATCGGGTTCTTCGCGCTGTTTCTTCTGGGCGGCGGCGGACTCTTCGACCAGCGGACGCGGGTGGTGCTTTTTTTCGACAAAAGCATCAATGGCCTCAGCGTCGGCTCGGACGCGCGCTTCGGCGGCGTGCTCATCGGACGGGTGGTGGAAATCGATGTGCTGATCGACGTCGAAAACAATCGCAAAGTGATCCCGGTGACCGTCGAAATCTCACGTGAGCAGGTAGCCCACATCGCCCAAGAGGCGGGTTCCTTCGACTTCGGCTCCCCCGAAGGCGTACTTCAGGCCGTCGACTTTGGATTGAGGGCGCGCCTCACCCAACAGAGTCTTGTCACCGGGGTTCTGTATGTCGAGTTCGACATTGTTCCGGAAGCTCCGGGACTGGTCTTCGATGACAGATTCGCCGGAGGGCTGCCGGTGATCCCAACCATGGCCATGGAGTTCGACGAGATGATCGCTGCAATTGGCGAGGGACTCGAGACATTGAACTCGCTTGATCTGGAGGAACTGATTACCGACATTCGCACCCTCGCCACCACCACATCGAGTCAAATCGCCGCTCTTGAGCTGGCCAAGATCAGCGAGGACATGCTGGCAATCACGGCCAACCTTCGCGAGATCACCGGCCAGGAGGGATGGAAAGACGCTGCGGGCAATCTCAACGCCGCCATCGCCGACCTGCGCGCAGCCACCGCTGCGGTTGAGGCATCGATCCGCCCTGCCACCGAAGACCTGCGCAATGCGATGCAGGCCGCTGAGCTGGGAATGGAACGCTTTCAGGATGTGGCGGGCAATCTCGCAGATTTCACCAATCCTCGGTCCCCGGCCATGCTGCGCGTGCAGAACGCCATGGTCGAACTCGAACGCGCCGCCCGCGCGATCCGCGAGTTGGCCGAGGAAATCCAGCGCCAGCCCGGAACCCTCATCAAAGGAAGGGAGATGCCCGAATGAAGTCACGGATTCTTCCCTGGGCCGCAGCGTGGCTGATGCTGCTCTGCGCTTCCTCCTGCCGCATACTTGCCCCCCTGCCCGATCACAGCGAGCGCCACCTGCTTGAGCCTGCGGCCCCCGCCCGCGCAGCTGCCATCCCTGACGGCCCTGCGGTGGCGGTGGCCCGCACGCAGTTGCCGGCCTACTTGGACCGAACCTCCCTGGTCCTCCGGGATGGCGAAGGAACTCTGGCTCCGAGTCCGCTCGCGCTCTGGGGCGAACCGCTCGATATTGCTCTGGCCCGAGTCACCGCCGCCAACCTGCGCGCCCTCACCGGCAATGCCCGCATCCTCCCGGCCGATGATTTCACTGCGCTTGACTACGACACCCTGATCGAGCTCCGTATCCATCGCTTTGAGGAGGACCGGACGGGATCACTGCGTCTTGAAGCCTCGGTCACTTTTGTACCCATCCGACCCGTTGAGTCAGAGAAACCGCGCACCACACACCACAAGATCACTCGCCCGATTTCCTTTCCCGAGGGCGCGGTGTCACCGCACCGACGTGCTCCCGCCGTGATCGAAGCCATGAATGACTCGCTGGTCGGGCTGGCCGAGAAAATTGCGGCGATGCTATCGGGCGATTGATCAATCCAGGGATTTGATTTCGATATTTTGAAAATCGAACGGGTCGTTGTGGGTGGTGAACCCGACATACCCGCGGTGCACGTCCATACCGCGGGGCACCCGCTCCAGCGCGTCGCGGTCGACCTCGGACAAATCGAGATCAACAATCAGAAATCCGTTTGTTTCCACCTCCACGCGCCCTTCGGCAAAGCGAACCCGCATGTGGTTCCACTCTCCGGGAGGCCGGATACTGCCACGCCGCGCACCTTTCACCCCATAAAGCGATCCGTGATACTGGTAGGCAGCCAGGTTGGCATACTGTGGTGCGTTGTCATCGAGAATCTGCACCTCAAACGCATCCCAGGCCGGCGTTCCCTCCACTGCACTCCAAATCGCCAGCCCGCTGTTTCCGCCAGGGGAGGCCTGATAATCAAAGCGCATCTCAAAATCACCGAACTCACGCTCGCTCACCAGATTGCCAGCAGCCCCCCTCTTGCAATGCAAAATGCCCCCTTCCCGCACCTCGTGATGCCCAATCGCGCCCTGCCAACCCTCCAGGTCCCGGCCATTGAACATCGGCTCAAAGCCCTCTCCACCGCCCCACAAACGAAGCATATCACACGACTCCTCTGAACTCAGATCACGCACGCGGATGTTGCGCCACTCGACACCCTCCGCAGGAGCCAGAGCTAACGGTCCCTGACGAAACACTCTATCGGTGTCCCACGCGGCACCACCGCCCGGGCGCTGCGCCGCCATCACCCATTGTCCGTTCAAACTGGCTGAAACCATCTCGCCCGCCATCAACACGCGCAGATCATTCCATCCATCGGAGCTCTCGGCACCGGCCGCTAAATCGGCCAGGGATATGCGTGCCGCTCCGCGCAAATCGATAACTGCATCCGCCGCAGGCGCGCCACGCCACTCCAGCCTCAAATCGAAATCGCCGATGAAGCCCCGTGTCGCGAGCCAATCCCCACCCGGTTCGCCGGCGGACAATACGCCCTCGGCCAGAATCCACCCACCCGTGCCGGGCACGCCCTCCTCCCAACTCACGCTCTCCATGCCGAGCGCCGCCACAAGCTCATCACCTGAAGCCGCGCGCCAGTGATCTCCGATCGCTCCAGTGTCAAGTGAGGTAAACTCCCCGGCCATTGTCACCGGCTCCGCCCGCAGCACGGCCATTGAAGCCACCGCTGCGCAAGCCGACAGCGAGATAAACCGGAAAAAGGGCGCGCCCCCCCTCCGGGTGAAACATCCAAATTGAAATTCTGTCATGCGCACGAAACGCGCCTGTAACCACACACCTTTCATCCATTTCACAGCTCTCGGCCCGCCCATTCCCGGCAATCCCCCCTACAAGGCAAAAATCGCGAAATTCCGCAATTTCGCTTGCAATAGGCCCGTCCATCCCCTTATCATGGGGTTGCCGGGAGTGGAAACGCGCTGCGGAACCACCACCCGGTTCGAAAAAATTGGGCGGGCCCTTCTGACCCGTCCGCAATATAGAACATAAACGCACTACGAAAATGAAAACAAAACTAGAATCACGCAAGGGATTCACCCTGATCGAACTGCTGGTCGTCATGACCATCATCGCCGTCCTCGCCGGGGTCGGCTTCACCGCCTTCGGGCGTGCCCAGGAGCGCGCGCGGATCACCACCGCCACCACCAACCTGCGGGCCAACATCCACACCGCGATGTATACCTTCGCCGGTGAGAACAACGACCAATTCCCGTTCTACCAGCGGGGAACCCGCAACGCGCACACCACCGCCAACGACGCCTTCCGCGAGCTGTTCATCGGCGGCTTCCTTGATGACGAAACCATCTTCGAAGTCGGCAGCAGCCCAGCGCAACCCGACGGCGACATCGGCGTTGGCCCGCAATTCAACCGCGCCCTCGAGCCGGGCGAGCTGCATTGGGAAATGGCCGGTCCGCTGAGCATCTCCACCCGCTCCAGCACGCCGTTGGTCTGGGAAAACAGCGTCACCGGCAGTTGGAACCCGCAGTGGGACTCCGGTCTCGCCGGCAACCCCGTTCGCGGCCGCACATGGAGCGG
>SLCJ01000326.1 GCA_007125835.1 Verrucomicrobiales bacterium
CTTGACGAGGCGGGCCTTGATGGCATCGTAGCCGAGCCACTGCCGGAGCGCGGTGTCGGTCGCGCCCTCGTTGACCGCCTCCGCCGCGCGGCTCATACCCACAAGCCCCACACTTCCGAACCCCAACCCGAACCCGACTCCACCAGACCATGAAAAACCCGCTCCCCACCCTGTTGCTCCTGGCCGCTTTCTGCGCCCCCCTCACCCAGGCCCAGCCCGAGGGCGAGGGGTGGATCCAAATGTTCAATGGCGAAAATCTCGATGGCTGGCGCATCACCGAAGAAAACCCGGGCTCTTTCCGCGTTGAGGACGGCATCCTCGTCGCTGACGGCCCCCGCGCCCACCTCTTTTTCATTGGTGAAGATGGCGAAGCCGACTTCACCGATTTCGAAATGACCTGCAAGGTTCTGACCCGCCACCAAGCCAATTCGGGCATCTTTTTCCACACCCGCTACCAGCCGGAGGGCTGGCCAGCCCATGGCTACGAGGCGCAAATCAATGCCACCCACAGCGACCGCCGCAAAACCGGCAGCATCTGGTCCGTCGCCGACATCCTCGATGATCCCCCGCACGAAGATGACGAGTGGTTTGAATACACGCTGGTTGTCCGCGGCAGTGAAATCACCCTCAAGGTCAACGGCGAGGTCGTCACGCAATACACCGAGCCCGATGATCCAGGCCACGAAACACGCCGCCTGTCCTCAGGCACCGTCGCCCTCCAGGCGCACGACCCCGAAAGCGTGATCCACTTCAAAGAACTCTGGATCCGCCCGCTTTGAGGAGGGGCTAACCACCATCGCCCGAGGATGGGGAAGCAAATGACCGGGCGCGAAGCTCTTTCCCCATTTTCCTCCCCATCTGCATCCAGCCCCGCAGACTCGCCTCCTTCCCCAAAGGGGATTCATTCCAAAGCCCGGGGTTGCGGCGCTCGCCGCTATCCCGGGACAATCCCCCCACAACACCCTCTACCCCAATGGGGTTTTGTACGTGCGAGCCGCTCCGCCATTCGCGCTTCCCCACACGCCCAACCCCTGCGACCAGCGATCCTGCTGCCCGTTTGCTTCGCACACCACCACCAATAACCTGACCCCAGATTTAAAATACCAAATAAATCATCCCGACAAAATGCCTGAATGTAGCCGGGGGTCGAGCGAAGCGATACCCCCGGATCCCACGATCACAATATTCGCCTCCTGAAGGGATGCCAGAAAGGCGGACGCAACCTTCACGCCGCCACCACACCCCGCTCCCCGCCCAAGCCTCCGCAGCCCCCCTCGCCCACATCCCCCGCATCGTCGAGCGCATACAAGGGACTCGACACGCCCAAAATATCGGGGACAAAGTCGCCCCGCGCAGAGCCGCTCACATGTGATACCCGCCCAGGCACCCACCACGAATAACCCGGTCGCCTTTCTCCGTGATACACGCAGATACACGCACGATTACGAAGAAAATTCTTGCCAAATCGGGAGAAAACCGATACCCTCGGAAAATCAGGTGCCCCGGATATCACTCCGCGAGGTGCTACGAATAGAAACGTTCACGGAAATGAATTGACAAAACCACTTGCATGTGTGAACTTTTACACATGGCTACAAATCTTGCAATAGACGACTCTCTTCTCAAAAAAGCACTTCGAATCGGAGGAAAGAAGACAAAGAAAGACACTGTAAACGAAGCACTAAAGGAATTTATTGTGCGTCGTGAACAGAAGAAAGTTTTAGAACTATTCGGAACTGTCGAATATTTCGAAGATTACGAACCCAAACAAAATCGCAAGAAATAATGGTTTTGGTCGATTCTGATGTTTGGTCGGAGGCATTCCGAAAAAAAGGAAGAGAAAGTGTAAGCGTCCTAGCACTTCGAACCCTTGTGAGCGAAGGTGAGGTGGTCATGATTGGACCAATCCGCCAAGAAACACTCTCGGGTATAAAAGAAAACGAGCGCTACGAGAAAATCAGGGATGTACTTCGGGCATTCCCTAGCCAAAAAATCAGTGAACCTATCTACGAACTCGCGGCAGCTTTTTTCAATCTCTGTCGAAGTAATGGAGTCCAAGGCTCACACACAGATTTCCTAATTTGCGCCTGCGCCGTAGAGTGGAAAGTATCGATTTTAACGAAAGATAAGGACTTTCAGCGATATGCAAAACACATCCCAATCGAACTCTTTCAAACGAAAGCGTGAATCTGGTCCCCGTGACTGACCGTTAGGCCAGCCACGGGTCCCACACCACCCTGCGTGCGGGTTCGACTCCGCTGTGCCTCCCCTGTGCACACCCTTGGCCTGCTGCGACACGACGCAGCTTTGGCTCGGGGCGACATCTCGCCCCGGAACGAAAGCTCAGACACAGCCGAGCAGTCAAGGAGAGGCGAACCTCCTTCGCCGATGCGGATGAAAGAGCAAATGGTAAGGCGCTTCGCTCGATGCCATTTACTTCCCCATCCTCGGGCGATGATGGATCGCCCCTCCTTGGTCGAGATGGCTCAGCACTTGAGGATATCGGCCCCTCCCCGAAGCGGCGAACCTTCTTCGCCGAAACGAATGAGGGAAGAACGATGGGATGCTTCAATGACTAGCCAATTTCCGGTGTGGCGATCCTCTCCCCGCCTGGCGTTGCACGCGGTTTGGGATGACAATCAGGCGTGCCGTCTCGCTTCGCTCGGCTCCTCCCCCGGGTCGGTCGCCATTCCCGAGTTGGTTTCAGATGGTAGTCTCTTCCTTTTCATGTCTGGTTTTCCTACAGGGGACTTGCACCCCACTTACATCGCGCCTATGCTGGGCACACACAAGTCAGTGGTGGCAACGGCGGAGAACGCCGCTAGTTCGCTTCGCTCTGGACACCAATTTCCAGCCGTGCCACACCTCGACGTGGGCAAAAATTAAGACTTTTCCACCACATTTTCCGTGGTATTCTTCCGTGATGAGCATTGATCGGATTGCCCCAGAAGCCTTGAAGCTTCCTGTAAGAGAGAGCGCGCTACTTGCCGCCTCATTATGGGAGAGCATCGAAGATCCCTTCGAGATTGCTACCGATATCGACGATGATCATGCTCTGAACCTCGCCGATGAACGAGAACGGGAGATTGAGAGCGGCCGTGTGAAGGCTCTGTCGCACGAGGAGTTGATGAAGCGATTGAGACCATGAGGATCGAGTATCAACCCGCGATTCAAGAAGAGCTTGCGGAGATTCGGGATTTCTACAATAAACGGTCTCCAAACCTTGGTGCGGATTTCGTCAATGAATTTGAGAGACAAGTTTTACGTATCGCCGCCATGCCATCTCGGTGGATGATTGTCCGAGGAGATACACGCAGGGCCTTGTTGAACGACATTTCCATATGCAATTCTGTTCAGAGTTGTTGATGAAACATTAATTCGCGTCACAGTGGTCAAGCATGAGCGGCGACATCATTCATACGGAATAGATCGAACATAAGCCCAATCGGGTCCCCGTGACTGACTGTTAGGCCAGCCACGGGTCCCACACCACCCTGCGCTCGGGCGCAAGCCTGACAGCCGCGGCACGAGTTGCGGGCCAGCAGCAGGTCACAGCAGCGTCTCATCCGGCACGCCGGTCACCTCGAACAAGTCGGCCACTTTCAGCGGCTTGTGCTTGTTCAGGAAATCGACGAGCAGCGCGCGGCTCTGCAAGCGGTGAAGCGTGCGGCGGCTTTCCGGCTCCTCCAACACGCGCCTGAGCGTCGTCAGCCGCCCGCCCCCCCCTGCGGCGTCATACGAATTCACCGCCAGGCGGAACCGACGGGTCGGCTCCAGCGGGCGGCCCTGAGAATCGCGCATCGACGTCACGCGTGTCGAGTCGCCGCGCCCCTGGAACGAAGCGCGGAAACCCATCATCACGCGGCGGCTCCGCCACGCCTCTAGGGCGATTGCCTCCAAAGCCTCTAGCGTCACCTCGGCTGTCACCAGGTAGTTTTCAAACGGGATGATCTCCCAGGAATTGCGGACGGTCTTGGCCCCGGCCTCCCAGGGTGTGCGCTGGAACAACATGCCGTGCATCACCACATCCGCCTCCTCGCCGTGTCCGCGCAAGCCGTGAAAAATCGAAGCTCCGATCAGCCTCTCAATGTCCGTCGGATTCTGGCGATGACGCTGGTGCGAAAACTCCTCCGCCAGTTCGCCACCGGGCTGGGCAAGGTGTTGCTCCGCCTCCTCCACCCGGTCGCTGGTGAGAGCCACCACCGCCGGATCCAACGCCACCGATGAGTCCATGCGCTCGGTAACAGGCTCGGCCCGCACCAGCTCGCCGCTGTCGCGGTCAAAGTGCAGGTCGAGGCGGCCGAGCTGGATACCAAAAAAGGCCGCCTGCGTGTAAAGCGTGCCATCCACGTCCGCCTGCGGAATGTCGCGGTGCGTGTGTCCGGCAATAATCCCGGCAATCCTCGACCCACCGTCGCTGCGGCGACACAGACGGGTGATCGAGCGAATGCGGTTGGCCTCGTCGTCGGCAAAATAATCCGGACGCCCCCCCATGTGGCAGGTGAGTAGAATCGCGTCCGGATTCTGGTCCTCGATCTCGCGCAGCAAAGCCTCGAACACCGGCACCGGATCATGAGCCACGAAATCTCCCAGCAGCTCGGGCAGGAACCAGTTGGGCATACCCGGTGTGGTCAAGCCGATCACTGCGATCTTTTTGCCACCCACCTCGCGGATGAAGTAGGGCTTCAGGGCTCCGGCCCCGCGCCCCGCCTCGGTCCAGACCTTATGCCCGCCAAGTTCGCCATTGGCCGCCAACACCGGCATCCGGGAATTGGCCACAGCCGCCGCCATCACATCCACGCCCCAGTCGAACTCATGATTGCCAATCACCCAGGAATCGAAATCGAGGTGGTTCAGCGTGTCGATCATGATCTGCCCCTCAGTGCGCAAGCCCACCTCGGTGCCCTGATATAAATCCCCGGCATCCACCAGAAGGGAATTCGGATTTTCCTCCCTCCAGCGCGCGATCCGCGTCGCGCAACGCGCCAGGCCCCCGAGATCCGCATTTCCATCATAGTCACTCGTCGGCAGGATATTCCCGTGCAGGTCCGTCGTGTGAATGATCGACACCACATCCGTACCCGCCGCCTCACCCCCATCGGCGCGCAGCCCGGGCAGACAATGGGCTGCCAGGCTCCCCAATCCAAGTTGTAGGAAACGGCGGCGCGGCAGCGCAAGGGGCCGCCTGCTCGAAAATGCGGGGGTGTTGTCGGTTTTCATAGTCGGGTGGGGATTCATGGTTCAAAAGGCAGGGGAAACGCTCGGACCTCTGCCATCTTACGCCACAGGGCGGGGTGAGGCACGAACTTCCCTGCCACAAAACTGCCTCATTTCACCCAACGCGCAAGCCCCACAACCCAACTCCTCTCCCACCCCCCCACACCACGGTAAACAGCAGCTAGAGTTTCCCACAACACCCCCCTTTCCGCCTTGTTTACACACAAAAACCATCATTCCTCCGCCGAATGCCGCTTGGTTCATAAAAATCGAAATTTAAGAAATCTTTACTATATATGGTGTTCGCGCCCAAGCGAAGCACAAGATGTTGTGTTTTGTGCTTGCCTCAACCACAGGATCGTCTATGATCGAAAGAAATCGCGTCTGATCCGGCGTTTTCCCATCCGCACTCCCCCGCCCCTTTTCCCTTCCACCATGTACCTTAAAACCCTCGAACTCAACGGCTTCAAAAGCTTCGCCGACAAGACAGTCCTTGAATTTCATCCGGGCGTTACCGGCATCGTCGGCCCCAACGGCTGCGGCAAATCCAATGTCGTCGATGCTGTTCGCTGGGTGCTCGGCGAAACCTCCGCCAAAGCCCTTCGCGGATCGGAAATGGCCGACGTCATTTTCTCCGGCACCGACCGCCGCAAACCCCTCGGCATGGCCGAAGTCACGCTCACCTTCGCCGACTGCGAAGAAGCCCTCAAGGTGGAGTTCAACGAGGTATCCGTGGGCCGCCGAGTTTTCCGAGACGGGCGCTCCGATTACCTGATCAATGGCAAGTCCTGCCGCCTCAAGGACATTCAGAATCTGTTCATGGACACCGGCATCGGCCGCACCAGTTACTCGATCATGGCCCAAGGCCAGATTGACATGCTGCTATCCTCCAAACCCGAGGACCGCCGCACCGTATTCGAAGAAGCCGCAGGCATCACCAAGTTCAAAAAACAAAAAAAAGAAACCCTGCGCAAACTCGAATATACCGAGGCCAACCTACTGCGCCTCACAGACATCCTCGCCGAGGTGAAGCGACAGATGAATTCACTGCAGCGCCAGGCCGCCAAGGCCCGTCGCTACCAAACACTGCTCGAAGACGTGCGCGTTCTCGACACGCATTGGGGGTTCCGCCAGTTTGAGGAACTCAGAGCCCAGAAAGACGAGTCCGACACCAACATCGCCTCCCTGCGCCGCCAGCAAAGCACCCTCGAAGAACAACTCGCCAATGCAGAAAGTGCCCTCGAAACCGCGCGCCGCCAACTGGCCGAAATCGACCACGCACTCGGCGAAACACGCCACGCCCTCAACGAGCGCCGCAACCGCGCCGAAAACGCACGCACCCGTATTTCCGCCAACGAAGAGCGCGACTCCGAATGGCGGGAGGCCATCGCCGCGAACGACAAAGACATCGAGCAAACAACCGGCAAACTCAGCCAACAGCAGCTCGACCTTCAGTTCACCGACGAATCACTCGACTCCGTGGCCGCACGCATCGAATCCCTGCGCGCCGACCTCACGCGCGCCGCCGAAGAACTCGAAGGCATCCGCGCCGAACGCGGCAAAACCGCGTCCGGCATCGCCGCCGCCCGCAACGAAGCCAACGGAGCCGAAACCCACCTCGCCAGCCTGCAGGCCCGCCTCGAATCCCTGCGCAACCAGCGCCGCACCGACGAAGAGCGGCAGGGTGCCCTCGCCGCTGAAATCGCGCGCCAGGAGGAAACCGGCAAAACCCGCCGCGAAGCACTGGACCAGGCACGCCAGGAAGCCGCGAAAGTTTCCGAAGAACTGAAAAAATGCCGCGAGGCCGTGGACGAGGCCGACACCACCCAACGCAACACCTCCGCCGCCCTCGCCACCGCCCGCGAAGATCTTGCCAAACAACGCCGCCACCACGACGAGAAAGACGCCCGCCTCGGTGTCGTGCGCGCCCTGATTGAATCCGGCGAAGGCCTCGAGGGAGGCACCCAGGCCATGCTCAAGGAGGGCGAGGCCAAAGGCGTACTCGGCCTGATGGCTTCGCGCCTCGAAGTGCCAGACGAATTTGTCGGGGCCGTCGAAGCCGCCCTCGGCAGCCACCTCGAAGCCCTCCTCGTTACCAACACCGATACCGCCCTCCAACTCGTCGCCGACCTACGATCGCGCAAACTCGGTGCCGCCTCCTTCGCCGCCCCCGATCTACTACCCGCCTCCGCAGGTGGACAAATGCTCACCATCCCCGAAGGCGCCCTCGGCTGGGCACTGGACAAAATCAAACCCGCCCCCGAAGCCGCACCCTTCTTCGAACGCGCCCTCCGCGACGTGCTCATCGTCGCCGACCTCGAAACCGCCCGCCGCCTGCGACCCAGCCTCCCCGATGTCACCTTCGCTACCACCAGCGGCGAACTGCTCACCCCCGGTGGCATCGTCTCCGGCGGACGCGCCACTGGCACCGGCACTTCCATTCTCGAACGCCGCAACGAGGCCCGCACCCTCGCCAAAGCCCTCAAAACCCTCGCCGCCACCATCGAAACCGGAGCCACCCGAGTCTCTGATCTCGACGCCGAGCTGAAAAAATGGGCAGCCGAGCTGGAAAAACAACGCGCCGCCCTGCAACGCGCCGCCCTCGAAAAATCCAGCATCGACGGCCAGATTACCCTTCTCGAACGCGAACTCGAACAACTCGACTCCCGCCTCGAACAACTCGGCTGGGAACGCGGCAAACTCGACGAACGCATCGCCAAGGCTGGCGACGACGCCACCACCATGGAAGCCGGCATCGAGGAGACACGCGCACGCCTCGAATCCGCCCGCGCCTCACTTCAAAATGCTGAAAGCGCCCTCGAAGATCTCGCCACCCGCGAGAACGCAGCCGCTGCACGCCACGCCGAGATCAAGACCAACCTCGCCGTCGAGGAACGCTCGAAATCCGCTCTCGAAGCCCAACGCCAACCCATGGAGGAGCGGCTCACCGAACTCAACGCCCTCATCGCACGACGCCGCACCGAAATCGACACCCTGCGCTCGCGCATTACCTCCACCGGCGAGGAAAACGAAAACCTCAAGGCCGCCATTACCCAAGCCGAAAAACAAATCATCGAATTCGAAGCCAAGGGCCAATCGCTCGCTGAAGAGCGCTCCGAACGCGCCGAAACGGTCGCCACCGGAGAAAGCCGCCTCACCACCCTCCGCCGCGAGGCGCACCAAGTCGGTGAGCAAATCGGACGCGAAGAAGTCCAAGCCACCCAAATCGAACTGCGCCTCGAAAACCTCTGCGAGACCATCCGCGAGCGCCACGGCATCGAACTCGCCTCCTTCGAGCAGGACATCCACGCCCTCAAACTCGCCATCGAAAGCCAGCGCAAGGCCCGCTCCCGCAGACGCTCTGCCGATCCCACCGAATCCTCAGAGAACGAAGCCGCACCTGCCGACGACGACACCAATGCCGACGCGGACGCACCTGCCGCCGAAGCCGCCGCCGAGGAAGACGATTCCCCGGAAGACGCCCTGCCCGCCGAGGACGGACCCGACTGGGATTTCGTCAAGGCCGTAATCGGCGAACTGCGCCAGCGCCTCGAAGCCATGGGCCCCGTCAACCTCGACGCCATTCAGGAATTCGAAGAGTTGGAAGAGCGCCACACCTTCCTCAAAAACCAACACGAGGACCTCGTCACCTCAAAGGCCGAGCTGCTCGACATCATCGAACACATCAACAAGGAAACCCGCGTCCGCTTCATTGAAACCTTCACCCAGGTGCGGAAGAACTTCGCCTCCATTTTCCGCACGCTTTTCGGAGAACGCGCCCAGTCCGACCTCGTTCTCGTCGACGAAGAAGATCCCCTGGAATCCGGCATCGAGATCATCGCCAAACCACCGGGCAAAAAACTCCAGTCCATTTCCCTGCTCTCCGGCGGCGAACGCTCCCTCACCGCCGTGGCCCTCCTGTTCTCGATCTACATGGTCAAACCAAGCCCGTTCTGCGTGCTCGACGAACTCGACGCTCCACTCGACGAAACCAACATCGGGCGCTTCCTCAAGGTGCTCGACAACTTCATCGAAAAATCCCAGTTCATCATCGTCACCCACTCCAAGCGCACCATGGCCCGCGCCGACATCATGTATGGTGTGACCATGGAGGAATTCGGCGTCTCCAAACCAGTCGGCATGCGCCTCACCGACGAAGCCGCCACGCAGGACGACACCCCCGCCGACCAACTCACCGCCGCCGAACGCACCGCACGCCGCATCGACGGCTGATTTCCCCCCCGCAAACCGATTCTTTTTCCTTGATCAAACCCCTCACCTGCCCCATGTTCCCCCCCGTCCGGTTCATTCCGGACCCGGCTCGGGCTGTGGCGCAGTCTGGTAGCGCGCCTGCATGGGGTGCAGGAGGCCGTGGGTTCGAATCCCGCCAGCCCGACCAATTCCCGAATAGTCGGTCATCTCCGAGCCGCCAATAGAACTGCGAACCTCCTTCGCCGACACCGATGTAACGTGAATGGAGGCTGTTGACAGACCGGCCCGGCTCCGCCTGCCTGCTGCGACACATCGCAGCTTTGAATCGGGGCGGCATGTCGCCCCAAAAAGGGAAAACCCTGAAAGGGCTATGCCGCAAAGCCCAGGGTTTCAAAACCCCGGGAATGACCGCTCGTGATTACTGGCCGCAACCAGAATCCTGACGTGTGCAAAACGTGCAGAAAGCAACGACTAGGCGAGAGCCCACACCACCCCCGCCCCATCAATCCCCACCCCGTTCCCCCGGCGCGGCATCGATCGGGGCTCCCGGTTTACGGCCCATTTGTTCGTCAAGCGTGGTGCGTTTGAGCACCGCGCGGCTGAGCAGATGGGCCGCCACCGGCAGGGTGATGAACAGAAAAAACACCGCGATCACGAGTTTACCCCACACCACAGCTTCGGCGTATACCCAGGCCACCGCCAGGGCTGTGAAACCGAAGCCAAACGTGCTGGCCTTCGTGGCGGCGTGGATGCGGGCGTAAAAGTCGTCGAAACGCAGCACGCCTGCCGCCGCCACAAACAGGAAAAAAGCGCCAATCAAAAGAAAGGCGGATGGGAGGATTGTGTCAAGGAACTCGTTCATGTCTCGGGAGGGTCGTCGGCATCGCGTTGCAGGAATCTCGCCACCGCCACCGCACCGAAAAAGGTGACGATCGAAAACACCACCACCACATCGATCATGGTGCGCTCATCGGCGCGCAGGGCGTGCGCAGTAACCACCGCCAGGAACACCACGCCCAACATGTCCAGTGCCACCATGCGGTCCGCGACCATTGGCCCGCGGATGATGCGGTACAGGCACATCGCCATGGCAACCAGCAGCGTCACCTCGAAAATCGTCTGTACGGAATCGGGAATCATTTTGACCAGGAGGATTCGTGTTCAGGCTCGCCCAGGGCGCTGCGAAGCAGCATGACAAGTTCCGCCACCGCCTGCTCTTTGTTTTGAAGGTACAAACCGTGGACAATGAGAATCGGGCCGCCATCCTTGAGGTCGACAGCCAGGGTGCCGGGCGTCATGGAAATCAAACAGGCGGCCGCCCAGCGCTCGGTCGCATTGTAGCCGTCGAGGTCAAGCTC
>SLCJ01000052.1 GCA_007125835.1 Verrucomicrobiales bacterium
AGGCGCAGGTAGGTGGCACCGCTGGGCGAGCGCGGATAGGTTTTTCCGGCAACGGAGAGGCGGACGTTTTCCACCGGCCGGGTTGCCGAGAGGTTGACACCGACGAGGGGATTGGCCGAAGGCGGCGCGGTGCGGTGGACCTGAACGATTTCCGGTGGCGGAGGCGTGGTGACGCAGGCGGCCGGGGCCAAAAGGCCCAGACCAACTGCCGCTGCCAGCAGTGTACGTGTGGAGTTGTTCATGATGGAGATGCCTGTCCAGGCGGCCTGAATGCTAGTTGGAATAAGTGGACGGTCGCTCAACCGGGCGGAAGTCCTCTGCGGCCCCGCTGCTAAATCCTCCGCTGGCGCTTTTGACCGGAGCGGAGCGCCGGGTGGTGGTCGTCGAGGCAGGTGTGGGGCGCACCTCGTAGATGGCCACCGGCGGCGGCGGCGTCGTGTAGCAGGAGGAGAGGAAGAGTGTGGGTGCGGCCAAGGGCAGGAGAAGAAGGAGTCTTGTTTTCATGATATCGGTTTATTTGGTTTGGTATTTGGGTTGTTGTGAGGGTTGTGGTTTGCGATGGGGTCAGTCGGCGGGGTTGAAAGCGCCGCTTTCGGCAGGGGCGTCGACGGGCGCTCCGCCCACGGATTTCTCGACACCTCGGCGTCCGACCATCACGGCGAATGCGGCGAGGCCATTGGCGCGCGCAAGGTGGACATAGACGTTGGCAGTGCCGGTATAGCTTGAGCGGAAGCGCACGCCGGCGCGGCGGTCGGGACGCCTGTCGTCGAGGATGAGGTTCCCGACTTCGTCGTAGACGTAGATGTCGGCGTCGAGCACGGCATTGTCGACACCGACGAGGAATACGTAATCGATGCCGCGGGTGACGGGGACGAGGAAGCGGACGGTGTATCCGCTACCGCCAAGGCCGATGTAGTTTGTGGGAGACATGGCGTAGCCGCGCTGTGTCCAGCGAACAGCCATGTTGTAGCAGTCGTCCTCGGCCTGAGCGGGATCAGCCTGGAGGGCGGTTTGAGAGCAAAGCAGGGCTCCAGCTGCGAGGGCGGCGAGTGTTTTAAAGTATGATTTGGTTCTCATAATCTTTTTAATATGTTGGTTATCGGGTTGTGTGGGGGAACGGATGCCGGCTGGTTACAGCGAAGGGGTGCGGACGCGGTTGACGAATGAGGTTGCGGCGTCGCGCAGGGTTTCGACATCGGCCTTGGCGATGGAGCCGTCGATGGGGATGTCAACAAACCCGATGACGGTTTTGAGGGTCTCGGCGGCGGCGGCGACAAGGGGGTGTCCGGCGGCGGGCTGTGGCAGGGATTGAGCCCTTTGGAGGAGGGCTTTTGCAAGAACGGGTTCACGAAGGAAGTTGGAGGTTTCCGGGGAGTAGTGTTCGACGATGACGGTGGAGGTGTAGACAAGGCCCTGCATCCAACCGGAGATGATGAGGAGGTCGCCACGGACGCGGTTTTCGGGGGCGTCGATTTTCTGCATGATGTCTTGCTGAAGGAACCCGAGCTCCATGAAGACGCGCAGCCATTCACCATTGTTAGCCATGGTGCGGGCGCGTCGGGCGCGTTCGAGATCGGAGTCGGCGACGCCCATTTTGCGTGCGAGTTCCTCGATGTCTGTGGCGCATGAGTTGAGGGCTTCCGCATCGCGGGCCTTGACGGCCATGACGCCGTCGGCGATGCGGACGCCGAGGACGAGCGGGATGTGGATATCCGCATCGAGGAAGGCGTCGGGGTCGATGTCGACGCCGATTTCAGCGAGGTGGCGTTGCCAGGGCACGCCGTCTCCCGGGACGACCTGGTCTAGTGCGAGGAATTTGTCATAAGGGCTGGGCATGCCGAGGCCCGAATCGATGGCATTGTTAGGGTCGAAGGGGGCTTTTTCCTGCGCGTGGGCGGACGGTGCGAGGAGGAGTGAGGCGAGGGCCAGGACAAGGGTCAGAGTGAGAGCAAGAAGGCGGAAGTTGCGGAGCGGCGAGTGGAATTTAATGTTTGCCATATTTTCCGTTTTATGATATGCAGAAGATGTAGTCAATAATAATCAAACTAATTATGAAAATTTTTTTTGGTGTGTTCGGAAGTGGTTGGATTTCATTAAGATGTTTGCCGGTTGTTGGTCTGTCCGCGGTGTTTTTTTGTTTGCCGGGTTGCCTGCCTGGAGGTGATCCTGGTTTGGCCGAGCGGGTGGATGAGCTGCGGGCCGCATTGGAGGCGAAGGATCGGGAGATCGCGGGTTTGCGTGCCGAAGTGGAGCGGGTGCGAGCGGAGGCTTCGCGGGAGGCTGCGCCGACGGTGGTGGAGCCAAGGTTGAGGCCGTTGCAGGAGGTGGAGGCGGACTACGCGAATGAGGTGCTGGCGTATCGTTCGGTGCTGGAGGCGGGGTTGCAGGGGTATTCGCTGGAGGGGGTGACGCTTTATCGGGTGGATGGAAGCGGGGCGGAGCATGCCTATCGCACGAGAATGAGTCTGCGGCTTGCGCCGGAGGGATCATCAGATGTGGTGGAGGTGACGCTGCCGGTTACAGCGGACATTCTAGGACGTTGGAGTTTTCCAGAGCCGGAGGAGGTGATGCGGCAGGTAGTGGAGGCACCTGCGGCCGCATTGGCGGCGGCGGCGCGGGAGGCGGAAGCAGCGGGTTCACGAGAGGTGGCGACGGGTGAGGTGGATCAGAGTTCGATGGAGGGTCGTCTGCGGCAAGCGGAGGTGGTAGGGGATTCGCAGCCTACGGTGGTGGTGGAGTGGGCGGATGGGGCGACGAGCCAGAGGCAGACACCGCAGGCGCGCCCCCAGGCACAGCCTCAAGCACAGCCTCAGGCACAG
>SLCJ01000338.1 GCA_007125835.1 Verrucomicrobiales bacterium
CCCCGAAAACGTGCTCGGCGTCCTCATGCCCGGCCCCTACTCCTCAGACCACAGCATCCGCGACGCCCTCGACCTCGCCGCCAATCTCGGCATCGCCACCCACACCGTGCCCATCTCGCCCATGGTCGATGCCGCGCTCGACACCCTCGCACCCATCCGCGGCGGACGCCACCCAGGGCTCACCGAGGAAAACATCCAGGCGCGCCTGCGCGGCGTCACCCTCATGGCCCTGTCCAACGAATTCGGCCACCTCCTCCTTACCACCGGCAACAAAAGCGAATTAGCCGTCGGCTACTGCACCATCTACGGCGACATGTGCGGCGGCCTCGCCGTGATCAGCGATGTGCCTAAAACCCGCGTCTTCGAACTCTGCCGCTGGCTCAACCGCACACACACCGTGATCCCGGAAAACACCATCGCCAAACCACCCAGCGCCGAACTCCGCCCCGATCAAACCGACCAAGACTCCCTCCCCCCCTACGACGAACTCGACACCATCCTCGAAGCCTACATCGAAAAACATCTCAGCGGCGCGGAAATCTCCGCCCTGGGATTCGACACCGACACCGTGAAACGCGTGATCCGCCTCGTCGATGTCAACGAGTGGAAACGCCACCAAGCCGCCCCCGGCCTGCGCGTCACCACAAAAGCCTTTGGCGTCGGGCGCCGCATCCCCATTGCCCAACGCTTCGACAGCCGGTGACTCATCTCCATCTTGGGTCCGAATGTCCGCACGCACGCTTCGCTACCACGACGCAACATCCCCAACGCTGAAATTTAAGCCAATCCGCAACAACTTATGCCAGCTAAATCCTCCCGCGATTCCGCCGCCGCCTCGCCTCTCGTTTTTGTCGAGACGCAAGACACCCCTCTAACCGAAACGCAGAAGGAATTCAACCGCCTCGTCAAACAACTTCAAACCGCCCGCGAAAGAGGGCAGAAAATGCGAGCCAAGCTCGACAATCAAATTGAGATCATCAACCGCGAGATCATACCACTCCTCTCCGAATGCATGAAGGAGGAAATCATCCACCTTGTCGCCATCCACGAAGCCCGCAAGAACATCAAAATAAGCAGCAGAAGACAGGAACTCCTTGATCAATACCTACTGGATCAGTGCCCCACGCCGGACGATGTCGAATCATACGTGCCCACGGAATTTATCGACAAGCTATGCAGCATGCGCCATGAACTCTTTCCCGAGCTGGAAGATATGGAAGATGAGGAAGACGAAGAAAAAAGCGAGCCCGCCAGCGTTCAGGATTTGATCCGAGAGGCAAAGGAATACGCCGCCA
This sequence comes from Verrucomicrobiales bacterium, assembly GCA_007125835.1. Taxonomy (GTDB): domain Bacteria; phylum Verrucomicrobiota; class Verrucomicrobiia; order Verrucomicrobiales; family SLCJ01; genus SLCJ01. The sequence continues at coordinate 1,296 of SLCJ01000338.1, forward strand.
CCCAAGGTCTCGATCTTGACCTCAGCGACATCCCTACCAATATCCACCCTGTCGAACTCGTGCACATCATCAATGAGCGCCTCGACGCCGCCATGATGGAATCATTCTTCAAAAAAGCTTTCGACAAAATCCCCGCCCAAAAAAAAAGAAAGAAAAGGAAACCCACGGAAAAACAACTCGAACGCCAGCGCCTTGAACGTGAAGCCGAAGAGGCCAAATCACGCAACCTCAAATCCCTCTATAAACAACTGGCGAAAGCCCTCCACCCGGATCTCGAACAAGATCCCACCGCAAAAGCCCACCGCGAAGACTGGATGAAGCGCCTCACCAGCGCCTACTCCTCAGGAAACCTTCACGAGATGCTGATCATCGAAATGGAATGGCTCGGCGAGGAAGCGGTGAATTTGGCCCATGCCGCCGAGGAAAAACTCAAGGTTTATTGCCACGTGCTCAAAGAACAAGTAGCCGAGATGCGACAAAACAATCGCCACATCCCCTACGAACCCCAATACCACCGCCTTCAAGAAATCTCCCGCACCCTCTCCGGCTTCGCCATCGGCTCCCACATCAGCAGCAAAGCCAGCATAAAGTTTATCAAATCACGCACTGAATCCTTGGCCCAACAGAACATCATATTACAACAGCATGGCACCGAAGCCCGCAAAATCCTCAACCGCCTCGCCGAAGAACAAGCAAGGGTCGATCAATACTCATTCTTTCTGCCATTCTAACGCAATTTCAGCACATTGATGACCTAACGATGAAAAGCAATCCGACCAACCTCACATCAAGAACGCTCGCCACAGCAGCAGTTGCCTTATCCCTGTGCGCTGCAACGGCATTCTCCGGGGAGGCTGCGGCAGAGCCAGACGACCGTCTTTCCGAAGAACAAGCCGCCGCACTGCGCCACGCGATTTTTGTCGAAATCGCCGACGGCGAACGCCAGCAACGGGAAGCCGAGATGGCGGCTCGCTCAATCGAAATCGACGGCTTCACCATGCGCTGGCTCGAACGCACATTCGGCGATCCCCCTGAGTCCGGGCGCAGCCTCTGGCTCTCCCTCCACGGTGGCGGTAACGCGCCCGCACAGCTCAACGACAGCCAATGGCGCAACCAAATCCGCCTCTACAAACCGGAGGAAGGAATCGTCATCGCCCCGAGAGCCCCCACCAACGACTGGAATCTCTGGCACCAACCGCACATCGACACCCTCTTCACCAGACTGATCGAAAATGCCATCGTCGTCCACGGCGTCAACCCGGATCGCGTTTTCCTCCTCGGCTACTCCGCAGGGGGCGACGGCGTTTACCAACTCGCGCCACGCATCCCCGACCGCTTCGCCGCCGCCGCCATGATGGCCGGCCACCCGAACGACGCCGACCTCATCAGCGTTCGCAACCTTCCCTTCGCCATTCTAATGGGCGGCGACGATTCCGCTTTCAACCGCAACACCGTCGCCGCCGAAAAATCACAACGACTCAAAACCCTGCAACAAGAAGACCCGCAAGG